>CAZAOW010000029.1:0-4774 GCA_964487075.1 Candidatus Woesearchaeota archaeon
CGATTAACATTTGATTGTTTGGATAGGCGAGCAATTTCGCGAGAGAAATTTATTACATTAACAACGAGCGGGATTGTGAGAAGAGCGATTTGATTTTGGGAATTTTAAAATTATTAACATTAAAGTCAGGTCGCGAGTAGGGTAGGAAGAAATTAGAAGCATTGCAATTTTTAATCATTAGTTACCTTTAAAAACAAAATGGCTATTCAAAAGATACAGCGAGGTAGAGCAGTCTGGAGTGCTCGCAGGGCCCATAACCCTGAGGTCGTGCGGTTCAAATCCCACCCTCGCTATTGGGTTTTTCTTTTAGAAAAAGAAAAGCTACAATGTAAAAGAAAACTACAATTGCGTTGGCAAAATCGCAAGATTTAACCTTGCACTTTCACAATTTTTATATATTCTTAATTTCAAAAGATTGAATGATTTCAAAAGCAGAAGATAAAGTGAATGAGTATCTTGAAAAAATTATCCATAACGGAATTTATTTATGCTCAGAAGCCCTCGCTGAAGAAATCTGCAACGGAACAAAGGATTGTGATGAACCTGCCGTATTAAATGTTCTTAAAAAAATGAGCAAAGAAGAGAATAAAAAATTTAAGTTAAAAGTGTTGTTAGAAAAATACGAAGGCGGAACTTTATACTGGTTTGAAAGATTTTCTTAAAAGATGGAACATCTAGGTTCCGTGTTTATAATTTTCAATCGCAATAAAACTTAAAAATCAATTTTCAGTAAAATAAAAATGTCAAAAGCTTTGGAAAAGGAAATAGTTCAGTATTTGGAGGGAAAAGGAACTGAAATAATAGACTGGGGAAAATTTAAAGGAATTTATTTATCTACAAGTGGAATAACTTCAGAAAGTTTTGATGAGAATTTTCAAAACCTGGTTGAAAAAGGGGTTTTAGTCTATGATGGGGAGAAAGGTATTTATTATTTAAACGGCGTCGGCAATAATAATGGTTCAAATCCCAAAACCAGATGAAATTTACAAGCATTATAAGGGAGATAATTACAAAATAATTCTCATTTCAAGACTTGAAAGTCATCCAGAACAGATTCTTGTCTCCTACATCCCACTTTATGAAACCAGAAGCGAAATAAAGGTTTGGACGCGCACTCTTGAAAATTTTCTTGAAGAAGTTGAAGTTGGCGGAAAGAAAGTCAAAAGGTTTAGTCTGTCAACATAATAACTTTTTTAAGCGGTTGATTTCTAACTATTTCGTGCCCACTTCGCATAATAAAGGGAACTTGGAATCCAAGATTATCAACCCCTCCTTTTATTGGCGCGAATGAGCAAAGCCCACTTCGCATAATGGTATTGCAGCGGATTGCTACTAGGATATAAAAAATTAGTGAACATCCGCGCCCTTCGGGGCTCGCAGGTTCGATTCCTGCAGTGGGCGTAAAATATAAGAAAAGAAAAATGAAATTTAATCAAAGGATATCTGTAAAACAACTTCATGGGATATTTTTTTTAGTGATAGGATTTGGTTTTTTATATTCTGTCTATAACCTCTCAGAAAATCACAAGGTTCTATTATTTATTATCTCAATACTTTTTTTAGGACATGGAATTACAATATTTTTTGAAGATTCTAAAAAAAGGTATAAAATCTTAAGAGCACCAAATACTGGAGAATATGATAGCGGTGAAGAGAGAAGTGTTGGAGATTATTTTAAAAGGAAAAATATAAAATTCTATGTTCATCCTGAAGTTAAAATTCCGTCTAAAGTCTGGATATTTGAGAATCCGTTTAAAAAAATAATCTTGCGTCCAGATTTTTTTCTACCTGAATACAAAATCTATGTAGAATATTGGGGGTTAATTGGAGATAAAAATTATGACGAAAAACGAAAATTAAAACGTAAAGCCTATCTTGAAAATGATATAGACTTTATTGATATCTACCCGGACAATTTGGAAAATATTGATTGGATTTTTACACAAAAATTGTTAGATTTAATTAGAAAAAGAGGTTAAACAAGCTTATGAACTCAACAAAAAATTTCATAGTAATTAACTCTACTTCCCCCTCACTTTGCCAATTTTTGTAGTTCCCCTTTCCCCGCCAATTCCACAAGAATGTCGCATCCGCCGACGAATTTTCCTTTGATGAATAATTGCGGTATCGTCGGCCAGTTCGCGTATTCTTTCACGCCTTCGCGAATTTCGCTGTTTGAAAAAACATCAAAACTTTCAAATTGAATCCCGAGGTCTTTCAAAGTTTCTGCCGCCTTCATTGAAAATCCACACATCGGTTCTTCGGGCGTCCCTTTCATGAAAAGAAAAACCTTGTTCTTTTTAATCAAATTCTCTATCTGTTTTTTCGTTTCGTCTGTTAACATTTTTTATTTAGTGTAGGCACACAAAACAACGTCGGGTTTTTTAATTCCTCTGAAAAATTTACATATTGAAATATTTTTAACTGCGCATTTGTGTTCATTGGTATTCTCGTGTTCATTCCAAGGACATTTGTCTTGCTTCCAAGTTACATCTGCAGGAAATAAATCTATATCCATATTTCCGCCTTTCAACTCTCTTATTATCTCTTTCATTTTATTATTTTATTCCTTTATCTCAATTGACAATGAATGCAATTTCCCGTTCTTAAAATCTTCTTTCAAAACATCCAGAACCATTCTGTGTTTTTCCACGAGGGATTTGTTTTCAAACCCCTTGTTTTTCACAATCGCCTTGTAATGCATCCCGTCGTCTCTTTCGTCAATTATCTCCACAATAGAACCGGGAAGGTTTTTTTCAATTTTTTCCTTCAAATCTTTAGGATTCGCCATATCTCATAACTATTGTTAATATTTATAGATTTTTCGCTAGCGCCTTTCGGCTCGCGAAATTCACTAGTTGCTTTCACTTTAAGTAATAGTTGATAAAATCGGTTTGCACATTAACTTTGGTTTCTTGGGTGGATGGGAACAATTTATTAAAATAAAAAAAAGAAATTTCGTATAAATCTTTAAAAACAAACTTTATTTGGATTTCAAATGTTGAAACTTGGAATTGACGATGCCGGTCGCGGTCCTGTTATCGGACCGATGGTTCTCGCTGGCTGTTTAATTAGCGAGGAAACTGAAAAAGAATTTAAAAAACTCGGAGTGAAAGACAGCAAACAATTAACAGATAAAAGAAGGGAATTTCTCGCCGAAATAATTCGCGAAAAAGCGTTGACATTTGAAATTGTGGTTATACATCCCGAGGAGATTGATGGAAAAAAAGCAGAAGGTGTAAATTTGAACGATGTTGAGGCGTTCGCCTGCGCGAGGATAATAAATAAAATAAATCGCGGTTTCGGGGAAATAACTGTAATATTGGACTGCCCTTCAACAAATATCACAAGCTGGAAGGATTTTCTGAAAACAAAGATTGAAAATCTCTCCAATCTTGACGTGGTGTGCGAACACAAGGCAGATGTAAATCACATCGCGGTTTCCGCTGCTTCAATTCTTGCCAAAAGCACGAGAGAAAAAGAAATGATGAAATTAAAGGAGAAATACGGAAACGAAATCGGCTCGGGATATTCTTCCGACCCTCTCACGACAAGATTCATTGAGAACAACATAAAAAAGTACGGGCACGACGGGATATTCCGCAAATCCTGGGCGACTTGGAAAAACGCCGTTTCAAAAGCAGGACAGAAAAAGCTTTGAAATCAAAAAACTGATTGTCGCATTTTTAAATCCCAATATTTAAAAATTCAACCACTTATTCATTTATATGTATGTCAAAAAATTGGTGATGCACGGTTTCAAAAGTTTTCCAAAAAAAACCGAGCTTCCTTTTACTCCTGAAATCAACATTATCCTTGGCCCTAACGGCAGCGGAAAAAGCAATATTTCCGATGCGCTTTGTTTTGTTCTCGGCAGAATTTCGGCAAAATCAATCCGCGCGTCAAAAACAAGCAATCTGATTTTCCTCGGTTCAAAGGAAGCGTCGCCGGCAAAAGAGGCGATGGTTGAGCTGGTGTTTGATAATTCCGACCGCGTGTTTTCCTTGGATTCCGACGAGGTTTCAATAAAAAGAATAGTCAGAAGAAACGGGCAGGGAATTTACAAAATCAACGACGAAACAAAAACAAGGCAGGAAGTCCTTTTCCTTTTGGCTCAGGCAGGCGTTGATTCAAACGGATTCAATCTTATCCTTCAGGGAGAGATACAAAATCTGGCGAGAATGCATTCCGAAGAAAGAAGAAAAATAATAGAAGAGGTTTCGGGAATTTCAATTTACGAATCAAGAAAAGAGCGCTCGCTGAAAGAGCTGGAAAAAACAGAAGACAGATTAAAGGAAGTGCACGCGATTTTGCGCGAGAGGACATCTTATTTGAACAATCTTGAAAAAGAACGGCAGCAAGCTTTGAAATATAAAAAACTTGAAGACGAAATTAAAAAATTCAAGGCAAGCATAATTTTCCATGATTTGAACGGGAAGAAAAAAGAATCTTCGGTTTTGCAGGAAGGAATTGAAAAGAAAATCAAGGAATCTGAAAAAGTGAAAAAAGTTCTCTTGGGAATCAGGAACAATCTTGTGGAAATGGAATCAAAGATTTCCGCCATAAATTCAACGATGCAAAAAACAGCGGGATTTGAGCAAGAAAAAATAAACCGGGAAATCGCCGACCTCAGAGCCGAGCTTGCGGGAGTTGAAGTCAGAATAAAAAGCTACGAGGAAAAATTGAATGAAATTTCCAGGCAAAAAGTTGAATCCCAAAATAAAATAAGGGAAACAGAATCATTAATGAAAGATTTGGACAAAAATTCCACGAC
>CAZAOW010000029.1:4784-7054 GCA_964487075.1 Candidatus Woesearchaeota archaeon
AAAAGAAAAAGATGTTGAAGCGAAGAAAAAAGAGCTTGAAGCGCTTGAAGCGCAAAGAAAAAAATTCTATGTCATAAGGTCTGAATTAAAATCCGCAAAGGAAAGACTTGAGGATAAAAAAAGTCTTCTTCAAACCTATGCAAATGAATCGGACTTTCTGATGAAACAGATAAATCAGATTCATTCGGAATTGTTTGACAAAAAAACCGACGAGAAAAAGATAAGTTCTTTGAAATTAAATCTTTCGGAAAGGAAAAATCTTCTTGAAGAGCTTGAAAAAAAAGAAATCGGATTGCAAAAGATTTCTTTTCTGAATGAAAATGAAATAGACAAAAAAGTAAAATTCGGCGAAAAAATTTCAAGAATGGATATTTGTCCGGTCTGCAAATCAAAAATAACAAAAGAGCATCTGGGGACAATGGAGCATGAATCAAAAACAGAAGTGTCGTATTTGAAGAAAGGAATTGAATCTTCTGAAAAAGAACTTAGTGTGATTTCTGAAAAAAAAGCGCAATTAAAAAAAGAGATAGAAGAGATCTCCGCGGAGATTTCAAAACGCGACGGAGATTTGATAAAAACTCTCTCTATTGAAGAAAAAAAAGGGCAGATTAAAAATCTCCAGGAAAAAATAAATTCAATAAAATCCGAGATTTCCTATTTGGATTCGGCAAGGAAGAAATTTGAATTACATTTTGACGAAAATTCAAATATAGAAGAAAAATACGAATCGGCAAGGATTGAAGTCCAGGATATTTCTCTTAGGAACAGAGAAAATGTGAGTTCTGAAATTTCTTTCAAACAGAGGGAGATTGAAAGGTATAAAGTTTTGTTAAAACGCCTGTCTTCTGAAGAAGAGGAATTAACACAGGATTTGGATTCGCTAAAAGAAAACTTCAGCGATAAAGAAAGAATTCTTGAGGATAAAAGAAAAAAAGAGGAAGAACTCACAAAAAGATTCCAGAATCTTATTTCAGAGCGCGACGAACTTCAAAAAAAAGTCCGCGAGGGAGAATCAAATGTTTTTGAAAAGCAAACAGAGATACAAGGAATTGAAAATCAAATTAATAATCTCGGAATTGACAAGGCAAGAATCTCCGCCGAGATTGAAAATCTGGAAATAGACATGCTTGAATTTCCAAACGTTGAAATCATAAAGGCAAACCGGGACTCTTTAATAAACAGGCTTAACGAGTTCAAGGAGGCGAAGGAAAAAATAGGTTCTGTAAATCTTCTCTCGCTGGAAGTCTACGATTCCGTGAAAAAAGAGTATGATTCAGTAAAAGAGAAAACGGAAATAATTGACAGGGAGAAAGAAAGCATTCTCAAAACAATAAACGAGATTGACAACAGGAAGAAAAAAACTTTCATGAAAACCATGAACGATTTGAATGAAATTTTTACCAGAAATTTTTCCGAATTAAGTCTGAAGGGAATCGTTTCCCTTGAACTGGAAAACAAAAAAGAGCCGTTTGACGGCGGCGTGCAAATAGTGGTGAAAACAGGACACGGAAAATATTTTGACGTTACTTCGCTTTCAGGAGGAGAACAAACCCTCGTCGCTCTTTCCTTGATTTTCGCGATACAGGAATACAAGCCGTATTATTTTTACGTTCTTGATGAAGTAGACGCGGCGCTGGACAAAAGAAATTCCGAGCGCCTCGCGGAACTTTTAAAAAAGCATATGAAGAAAGGACAATATATTGTGATAACGCACAATGACGAAGTGATTTTGAACGCGACAAATCTTTACGGAGTAAGCATGCATGAAGGAATTTCCAAGATTGTGAGTTTGAAGGTTTGATTAATTTGTGCCGTAATTCTGCGTGCATAAAACACTAGAGATATGGCACATATCTTTGTATTTGAAAGTTATACGTGAAACTTCTTCTGCTGTTTCAGTGTTTCCATCAATACATGCCCTGTCTACTACTTCATACTCTATTTCTTCTTGTATAGAAAAATAACTGCTCCTATTTTTTCCAGTAACAAAAATTGTTCTTGAATCTAACTTTTCAAACCTTCCTACAAAATTTTTATTTGGTTCAAGAGGATATTCTGAAAGAGTTTCTACATCGTTATGTACCATGTTCAAGTCTCCAAACTTTATTTCATCAGGAATCATCTTTACTCTGACTCTGCTAAGATCAGGCGTTATTCCCGGAAATATATCTGAAAGAGTTTTCATGATAATCTTCTATTATTTCTTTTTATAAGGATTTATATAATTTAATCTCTATTTTTGATTATGAACAAATCACAGCTTTTGCAAA
>CAZAOW010000030.1:0-5223 GCA_964487075.1 Candidatus Woesearchaeota archaeon
ATTTGCGAAAACTTCCCGAGATGGAGGGAAAAGGAACCGTGGAAAAAAAACTTTCTTTGATTATAGAATTGCTTGCTGTTGCAACGCCTGTTGAATCAAAATATATTGTCAGGACGTTGATAGGAGATTTAAGAATCGGCTTGAAGGAAAGCACGATAAAAGAATCAATGGCTCTTGCTTTTTTCAAAGACGACAAAAAAGAATCCGCTAAAAAAATCCAGAACGCCATTGATAATTCCAATGACATCTCCCTTGTTTTTGAAATGGCGAGAAAGGGAAAATTGGACGAGTTGAAAAAAGTTTCCCTTGAAGTTGGAAAGCCGATAAAAGTCATGCTCGCTCAAAAAGCAAAAACAATTCACGAAGGATTTGAAGCAGTCGGAAAACCGTGCGCAATTGAATACAAGTATGACGGATTTCGCATGCTTATTCACAAACACGGCGAGGAAGTAAAACTTTTTACAAGAAGATTGGAAAATGTTTCAAAGCAATTTCCCGAAGTTGTCGGGTACATAAAAAAACATGTGCAGGGAAAATCATTCATCTTGGATTCGGAAGCCGTCGGTTATGACAGAAAAACAAAAGTTTACACTTCGTTTCAAAACATAGGACAAAGAATCAGGAGAAAATACGACATTGAAAAACTCCGCGAAGAACTGCCTGTGGAAATAAATGTCTTTGATATTCTTTATTACGAGGGAAAATCTTTATTGAATGAACCGTTTGAAAAAAGAACTGAATTGCTCAGAAAAATCGTGAAAAACGAAAGATACAAAATCATGACGGCAAAACAGATTATCAGCGACGACGAAAAAAAGACAGAGGAATTTTATAAGAACGCGTTGAAAGACCATCAGGAGGGAATAATGATGAAATCTTTGGATTCAATTTATCAACCCGGAAGCCGCGTTGGATTCATGTTGAAAATAAAACCCGAAGAAAGGGATTTGGATCTAGTCATCGTCGGAGGTGAATATGGAACCGGAAAGAGAAGCGGTTGGCTTTCAAGTTTCATTCTGGCTTGTTTGGATGAAAAAACAGGGAAATTTCTGGAAATAGGAAAAGTCGGAACAGGGATAAAAGAAAAAACCTCGTCGGATTCGGAGAAAGGGATTTCCTTTGACGATTTGACGAAAAAATTAAAACCGCATTTCACAAAAGAACAAGGAAAAACGGTTCAAATACTCCCGAAAATCGTTGTTTCCGTAACCTATCAGGAAATCCAGCATTCTCCGACATATAATTCCGGCTTCGCCATGAGATTTCCAAGATTCACTTCTCTTCGTCCTGACAAAAACCCTTCGGACGTTTCAACTTTGGAAGAGGTGAAAAAAGATTTTGAAAATCAGAAAAGAAATTATAGATATGGATAACAAGTTTCACTCACTTCTAAATAATTCATTGCGCGATTAATATTTGACATCGCTGATAAAGTTCGGATTAAGATTAATCTGCTCTCTCGGGAGGGTGGGCGGGAATAAACTTATAAATTATCTTTGATTGTTAAAAAAATGAAGAAGGGGTTGAAGGTTCTAATTTTAATTTCATTAATTGCAAATTTGTTTTTCGTTTCGGCGGCAATAACTTTGTCTCCGACAACACAAACTGCAGAAATCAACAAATGGGAATCTTTCTCAATAACAGTTTCAAATACTTATACTGTTAGTGAACCAACAAACTCAACAGTAAAAGAAATTGTATTCACACTTCCGAGCGGATTATTATTTATTAACGATACAAACTCCAGCGATCCTGGTTCTTCGTTTTCAAACACCTCAAATACTTTAACATGGACAAATACAACTGAATTTTCTGTTAATGTGAACAGTCAAACTGAATTTTCTTTTACTGCAAACGCGACAACGCTTGGGACATCCAGCATAACTGTTGTAAGCACTTTTGTAAACCTTTCAACTACAACAAACACTATTTCCGTAACAACTTCCGACACTTCTATCCCTTCGATAACTCTAAACTCCCCGGACAACAATGAAGAAGACACCGACGGGGTTTTGGTTTTTGATTGCAGCGTAACAGAAAATTACGCTTTGAGTTCAATAGCGCTTTACATATGGGATAATTCAAGCTCAGAAGTTTATAAAAAAATCTTAAGCACTGCCGGATTGAGCAACCAATCAGAATTTGATTATACTTTTTCCGACGACGGAGAATATGATTGGAATTGTTATGCAAATGACACGGCAGGGAATTTTGATTGGGCTTCCAACAGAACGCTGACAATAAGCAGCGCAAACGCATGCGCGCCGAGTTGGGATTGCGACGATTGGGATTCGTGTGTTGATGGAAATCAAACAAGAATTTGCATTGACACAAATTCGTGCGGAAGCAATTCTACAAAACCTGATGAAATTCAAGCCTGTGAAGATGAATGCGTTTCCGAATGGGATTGCACTGATTGGGCTCCTCTTGAATGTCCTGAAACAGAAAAACAAACAAGAACATGCATTGACTCAAACGAATGTTCTTCTGCTTCCGGAAAACCGAGTGAAACAAGAGCGTGCACTTTTGAATCAGGCACGAGTTGGATTTTTATCTCCGTCGTTCTTGGCTTGGTCGCGTTAGGAGTGATTGGAGGAGCGGTTTTCTATTTCAGAAGCAAACCTGAAGACAGCTTCAACATTCAAAATCCGACGACGCAAAATTACACTGGAAACAATTACGGCGAAGTTTCAGGAAACAGTCAGGGATATACTTACAAATATAGTTAGAAAAGCAGAACATGAAAAAGCGGACGAAAGTAAAAAATATTTCTCTCCCTATGAAGTTCAATGCAGGACTGAAAAAATTTGAGCCGGAGCTTCCAATAATAAAAAAAGGGAAAAAAGTTGAAATAAAATTCAGTTGGGAATTAATCGTGATAATTTTCGGACTGATTTTTATGTTCGGTTTTTTATTTTTTATCTTGTCCAAAGCAACTTAAATTTTAATCAATCGCATCAATTCTTTCCAAGATTCAACGCGGGTAACTAAATTGAGATGAGAATTATATTTTTCTATTTCCCAATCATCTGGACTGAATAAAAATTTATTGGGAACAAAATCCAAATAACTTAAAACTTCAAGCTTGTCGTCAATAAAATGTGTTGCTCCAATCCATCTGCATATCGGCGCTTTTTCATTTCTCTCGCGGCAATAATGAATATTGGTTGGAGAGATTCCGGTTAAATCATAAAACCCGTTATGGCTCATCCATTTTCTAGTTTTCAACTCCGTATGTAATCCACATTTTGAAACCACGTAAACTCGTCCTTCAAATTGCTTGTTCAATTCTCTTAACGATTCAAAGGAGTTAATAACAGGCGTGGTTTGCAAATAATTTTCTCCCTTAAACGCGATGTCTGTTCCGTCGTTCTTTTTTCTGTCGGTTATCACGCCGCCAAAATCAACTCCGAGAACTCTTTTTGACATAAACTTTCATGAAATTTAGTATTTAAAAACCTTTATAAACGGTTTTTATTTAAAAAGAATACCAATGGTTGCGGGAGGCTTGTAAAACCGAGTCAAACGCCGGAGGTTTTTACATGGCGAAATCAAAAAGCACTTATCAAATTCAAAACATCGTCGCCACTGCTTCTCTTGAAAAACCGATTCCTCTTGTCAAACTTGCGAGAACTCAACCTAACACGGAATACAATCCAAAAACTTTTCCCGGATTGGTTCTTCGTGTCAAGGAACCGAAATCAGCTGTTCTGGTTTTCTCGTCGGGAAATCTTGTTTGCACTGGAACAAAATCCATCTCTCAAGTAAAAGAAGTGATTGACGTTGTGATAAAGCAATTAAAAAAGATAAACGTAAAAGTTACGATAAAACCGAAAATAACGGTGCAGAACATTGTCGCCTCGGGAAACATAAATCTCAAATTGAACCTGAATTTTCTTGCGCTTGAAATGGAAAATACAGAATACGAACCTGAGCAGTTTCCAGGACTGGTTTACAAACTCAACGAACCGAACGCTACTTTTCTTTTGTTCAGCAACGGGAAACTGGTTTGTACCGGCACAAAAAACAAGCAGCAGCTTGAAGAGTCAATGGGGCAGTTGCTGAAAAACGTGAAAGCCGCGCTGAAGAATTACTCATAAAAATTCACAATAAACTATAAAAACACCTCGCCTTTTCCATGAACATGGTGGGGGAAGGAGGCAAAGCAGGGAAAGAGGAAATTGTCCTTGAAACAAAAAACTTTTTTAATTCTTACAAAAAAGAGATTGGAGATTCTTTAAGAAAAGGCAATAATGTCATTTATCTTGATTTCGCAAAACTTTCCGAATTTTCCAACAAACTATCAGATGTTCTTCTTTCAAGCCCTGAGGAAATTCTTGAATGGATGGAACATGCAATTGAAGAATCCGGCTTGGTAAGCAACGTAAGAATCAGATTGTTTAATCTCCCCGAAAGCCAGAATTTAAAAGTGAGGAATATTCGTTCAAGGCATTTGAATGAGTTGATAGTTGTTGAAGGTCTGATTCGCCAGGCGTCTGACGTAAGACCGCAGGTTGTAAATGCAAAATTTGAATGCCCTTCGTGCGGCACTGTAATTTCCGTTTTGCAAATGGAAAAAAAATTTCACGAACCTTCGCGATGTTCTTGCGGTCGTCGCGGCGGTTTCAGATTGATTTCCAAAGAAATGGTTGACACGCAACGACTCGTCATTGAAGAATCTCAAGATTCTCTCTCCGGGGGCGAACAACCAAAGAGAATAAATATTTTCGTCAAGGAGGATTTGGTTGAACCAAGAATGGAGGAAAAAACAACTCCGGGAAGCAGGGTAAAAATTATCGGCGTCTTGAAAGAAGTTCCGGTTCCTCTCAACACGGGAGGTCTTTCCACAAGATTTGAATTGGCGATTGAGGCGAATAATTTGATTCCCATGGAAGAAACTTTTGAAGAACTGGATATAAGCGACGATGATGAAAAAAAGATTTTGGAAATGTCAAAAGACTCTGAAATTTATGATAATCTCGCGAAATCTATAACGCCGAGCGTTTGGGGTTATGAAGAAATAAAAAAAGCTTTGGTTTTACAATTGTTTGGCGGAGTAAAAAAAATTCATGCAGACGGACAAAAATCCCGCGGAGATATTCACATTCTTCTAATCGGAGATCCTGGAGTTGCGAAATCCGTAACACTTGGTTTTATGGCGGAAATTTCCCCGAAAGGAAGATATGTCGTCGGTAAATCTGCAAGCGGGGCAGGTCTCACGGC
>CAZAOW010000030.1:5233-6699 GCA_964487075.1 Candidatus Woesearchaeota archaeon
GCTGGTCTTTGGAAGCAGGCGCGATGGTTCTTGCAAACAAGGGTTTGGTTTGCATTGACGAATTGGAAAAAATGGACCCCCAAGACAGAAGCTCAATGCATGAAGCAATGGAACAGCAAACAATCACAATTTCAAAGGCAAACGTGCAGGCAACTTTGAGGGCAGAAACTTCGGTTTTGGCGGCGGCAAATCCTAAATTCGGCAGATTTGATCCGGGGCAACCGATAGCGCAACAAATAGATTTGCCTCCGACGTTAATCAACAGGTTTGATGTGATTTTTACTCTCCGCGATATTCCAGACAAGGAAAAAGACAGACAGATTGCGTTGCATGTTTTGCAAGAGCATAAGAAAGAAGGAAAAGACATGTTTATACCAAGAGAGTTGTTTAGAAAATATGTTGCTTATTCAAGACAGAGAGTTCATCCAAAAATCGGCGACGAAGCTGCGAAAGAAATCCAGGATTTTTATGTCAATTTAAGAAACCGTCCTGTTTCTTCTGAATCGGAATTGCGTCCCATTCCTATTTCCGCGAGACAGCTTCAAGCGTTGATAAGAATGGCGGAAGCGTCGGCAAAAGTGCGTCTCAGCGACGAGGTTTCAGTGGAGGATGCAAGAAGAGCGATAGGATTGTTGATGTATTTTCTTGAAAAAGTCGGCTACGATCCGGAAACAAATGCTTTTGATATAGACCGATTTGGAGGAAAACACACTACACCACAAAGAAATAAAATATTTATGGTGTTGCAAAAAATAATAGAGTTGGAAGAAAAATTTGGGGAACAGATACCTATTGAAGAATTGGAAGTCGCATTTAAAGATAAATTCAATGAAATAGAATTTGACAAAATGTTAATACAATTGGAAAAAGATTCAATGGTTTACAGACCGAGCAGGGGATTTATAGCGAGGATGAAATAAAATGGCGCAGGAAGAACAATTCAAAAGAAACGTGGCGTACAAATTCCGGATTTCGGATTTGACAAATGGGATTCCAAAATTTGACGCGGAAAGATTTTCTTCGCTTGAATTGGACGGGAAAAAAGTTGTGCGCGTTAATATCGCGGGAAGTTTTGTTGACAGATATGCAAGCGAAGGCGAAAAAAAATTTCTTTTTTTCACATTGGACGACGGTTCCGGGCAGATAAAATTGAAAACGTTCGGCGACGACTTGGAAAAATTCAAGAGTTTTCTGCAAGGTCAGACGGTTGTCGTGATAGGTTTGCTCAGATTTTACAACAACGAAATTTACATTTCTCCGGAAATAATAAAAGAGCAGGATCCGAAATATCTTCTCGTCAGAAAAATGGAAATGGAAAAAGTTTTCAAGTCCTCAAACGGCATGATACAAGCGACTGTAAAAAAAGATAATGTTTTGGATTTGAGAAGCAGGATAATAGATTTGATAAGGAATTCTGAAAGCGAAGGCGGAATTGAAATTGAAAAAATAAGTCCTTATTTAAATTC
>CAZAOW010000031.1:0-6564 GCA_964487075.1 Candidatus Woesearchaeota archaeon
GAAGATTATCTGAAAAGATTAAAGGAATTGAAAGAGCAGATTGAAAAAAGAACTCAGGAAAAAACAATCATGCAGGTTTACGACGATATTTTTTCTTTGCTTGAAACGATTCTCGGGAAAAAATCGCAGGAAAAAATGATTGCAGATTTTGAAATGCAACTTATAAAAACGGGAAAACTTTCTGAGAATTCCCTGAGAACTTTGAAGGATGTTGTCCACGCAAAAACAGAATTCAAAAAGGGAAAATCCAGCGCCCACAAAATTGAAGACGCCAGAAAAGGCGCGGCAATTCTGATAAATGAATTGATTGATTACTCACAAAGAAAAGATTTGGCGATTTTGGACAAGACAAAGATGAGATTGAAATATCTTGATTCCGGCAAGGAAAAATCCGCGGAGTTGATTGCGGCAAACGGAAATGTTTTTTTAATCAGGGAAAACCAGATAAAAAAAATAACAAACAAGATTGAGGACACGAATCTTGAAGAATTGTCAAAATCCGTTGAAGAACAAAAAACAAAGAAAGGCGTTCAAATAGGAAACCACGTTTTTGAAATTTTAAGAAAAGAGCTTGGTAATTTTGAAATAGTTTTGTAAAATGAAAAATTTAAATAAATATGTTTCGGTCGCCGGGAAAACTGCAGTTTTCCTTGGGAAATGCATGGTATCAGGATTTGCTCAACTGCCTGTTCTTATTAGTTATATGAAAATGGATGGAACAGGTGCCCAAAGATATGCTGTTGCAATGCAAAGAAGAGGGGACGCAGATGATTCAAGAGCAGACGATGACTCCGAAATTTATGATTAATTTGTTCCCCCTTAAAATTCCAAACTTTTAAAAACCGATTTCTCAATTAATTAAAATGGTCTCGGGAAAAGTAATTCAATTTCGCAGGGGAAGACATACAATTCACGAAAGACAGTTTTTGATAGACCTCGGATTGCAAAAAAAATCAGAAGCTGAAAAATTCGTCGGGAAACAGGTAAATTGGATTTCCCCCGCAGGGAAAATAATAAAAGGAAAAATATCCGCGCCTCATGGAAATCGCGGGATTTTGAGGGCGATTTTTGAACGCGGTCTTCCGGGACAAGCGATAACAACGAAAGTAAGCATTTTGACGAATGAGAATAAAACAGATAAATCAGAAAAAAAACACGCGGAGGAAAAATGAGCTTTGGGGAAACATTAGTTCAATATATTGGTATGGAAACGATAGTTCGTAAAGAAGGAGATTCTCCTGAAGAAAATTCTGTTTTTGGAAAATTAACTATGGATAATTCCGGCATTTATTTAGGACATAGAAAAATTACTGAGGCGGAAATAACCTCCTTTGCAGGAATAAAAATTGGCAGCGGCGAGAGAACGCGAATGGCGTTGGATATAGAACTGGATTCTTCAACTGACTTTTTTGAAGAAGGAGTGTTAAACTAAAATGGGTTTGCGCAGAGCTGCGTCGTATTCAAAAAAATCAGCTGTTCCCTTTACAAGAATCAGCAGGAAAAAAAACAAGGCGTTCATAAAAGTCGTGCCGCCACAGAAAATAGTGAAATTTTCAATGGGAAACGAATCTGCTTTCAGGGACGGAAAATTTCCTCTTCATATGACAATTCTTGCCGATGAAAAATGTCAGATAAGGCACAATTCTCTGGAAGCATGCAGGCAATTTGTCAACAGGAAAATGGAAGATTCTTACGCAGGGCAATATTTTTTCCGAGTAGTCCCTTATCCGCACCACATTCAAAGAGAAAACAAAATGCTTACAGGAGCGGGAGCAGACAGAATGTCAACGGGAATGCAGTTGTCTTTTGGGAAATCTGCAGGGAAAGCTGCAATAGTGAACAAAAACGGTCCGATATTTTTTATAGCTGTTCCCACAGAGAAAATTCTTCAAGACGCGAGAAAATATTTCCGCCAAGTGCAACCGAAGCTGCCGTGCACGACTCGTTCTGTAACAGAGATTATCAAAGAAGAATAATGTCTTTTTTTAGTAGTAACAAAGAGAAAGATTTATAAAGTTCTTTTCTGAGAATTTTGTATGAATAACGGATTGGAATCAAAATTATCTGATGGTGTAAGAAGAATACTAAGTCGTCAAAATGCTTATGCTGCTAACGCTCTGGCAAATGCCGGAGATTATGATGGAGCAAGAGCCGCGTTGGATAAATTTGCTAGAGATAATAACGATTACGCAAATTTAGGACCCTCTATAGAAGCTCTAGCGGTCTCTGATGAGGCAACAAAACGCGCGGCTGAGTTGTATGGGAAGCAATGGAACGAAATCTTGGACAATTCTACAGTTCTTGATTTCTTGAGCTATCTGGATGTTAGCGAAGGTTACAATCTTTTAAATATGAGCGAGGGAGGTAGAAGATTGTTAAATTCAAGAATGGAACCTATAAAACATAAAAAAATTGGCGAATTAAAAAGAGATATTGAACGGGCGTATAAAATACTAGAAGAAGTTGAAAAAACAAACAATGCACATATAGCCCAAGTTGAGATAGACAATGCTTATAGAACTGTGGACAATTATGGGATTTTGCTTGAAAGTATAAGAACTTTAACAGAGCTTAATAATTCATCTTTACAGCAGAAAGCTGTTGCAAAAGCAAGTAAAGATAATGAAAAAATACTTGAAAAACGTATTTTGGGTTTGAGACAAAAAAAAGGATAAATGTTAAATTTTTTCACCCGCTTATCTCATCATTGACTAATCGCGCCATGATTCCAAGAAATTCTTTTGCTTTTGACTGCCATTCGTCAATTTCAACGCCTTTCAAATCTGAAATTTCCCGATGAACAATTTTTTTATGAAGAATGAAAAGGTCGCGGTACCAAACGACGTATTTTATTTTTAGTTTCCCGGAATCAACAAATCTTGTTTTCAGCTCGGCGGAAATGTGTTCCGGCGACGGAGGTTGAACGCCGATTGCGATTAATGCCGCCTGCGAAGAATCAACCATGCTCCAAAACAATCCTTCAATCGCGCCGATTTCAGATGCTTTGCTTCTTAGAATATGCATCGGCGCTCTTTCTAAAAGATTGTAAACTGATTCCGGCGTTGCTTTTATTTTTCCGGTAACAAGAAGATATTTTAATGGGTCAAAAAATCCCCCGAAATCAATAAGCGTCTCCCCGTCTCGGATTATATTTATCACGACAGGGTCTCCGCGGAGCAAATCATCCCACCACGTCGTCAATTTTATCGTGTTTATATGCAGTTCTTCGGGATACGGATTTGCCTTAACAAGTTTTTCAAGTTCTTCCCTGTACCATGAAATTAATTCCTGGTCCCATCTTATTGAAGCGTCGTCAAGAAGTATTATTATGTCTATGTCTGAACCGGAAACATTTGATTGCTTCGCGGCAGAACCGAACAAAACCACGGATTTTATCATCTTGTTGAATTTCTGATAAACTTTCGCCGCGAAATCCATGGCAATTTCTTTTTCGTCTCTCAGTTGCAGTGTCGGGACGTTTTTCAAATTCCTCTTTTGTTGTGCCTCGTGAGCCAATCGCTTTTTGTCTTTTTTGCTTCTCATATCCTGATTCCTTTCGTCTTTTCCCGTCGGAAGAATTAAAGGTTTGGTTTTTGAAATGTGATGTGCGGCGTGATGGACTTTGCGAAGATTGTGAATTTTATGATGCTTTACTTTATTTTCGGTTTTATGTTCAACTTTATTTTCAGTCCTATGCTTGACTTTATTTTCGTGATGCATCTGATGGTGTTTGATGTGGTAATGCTCCTGCTTTCGCAAAGGAGATTCATGGTGGGCGTGAGTTTCGTGTTTGTGTTCGCCGTGTTTTTCAGAAGCGTGTTTTATTCCGGATTTTCTATTAATTTTTTTCAAGCCTTTTTTTAAATGTTTCAAGAATTTCTTCTGCATAATTCACCCGATTTATATGTTAGAATATATATTTTTCAGTTTTTAAAACTTCGCCAAAACAGAACCAAAGAAATGCCGAATAAGATTGCTCCTGCGATACTTCCCGAGAGATTTGCCGCCTGATTTCCGACGATATTTCCTGTAATTTTCATTCCTGAAGCAATAATCAAACCGATTCCCGCGCTTCCGAAGATGCAGGCGGCGACTTTTCTTTCCAAGCTCGACAAACCCTCTCTTAATTGTCTGCTTCTTCCTTTTATGTGTTCACCAACTGATTTTTGCAGATCTGTATATTGTCTCTCACCGATAATTCCGTCTTCGTACATATCTTTCACAACATCTCCGTATCTTTCAGAACTGACTAATTCTTCAGCTATGCCGGAAGCATAACTTCCAATTGTTATCCCTCTTCCTTTTTGAATATTGTTTAAACTGTGCGTCATTATTCTTTTTATTGTTGTGTACGGAATATCATTCTCCCGAAGGTCTTCATAAATCTGAAGGGCCTTTTCGCCGGAAAGAAGATGTAATGCCGCAGTTCTTTCTTTTTCTCCACTCAAACCCGAGACTATCTCTTCCACGACTTTCCCATATTCTCTCTTTTTCTCTTCGTTTCTTCTCGCCATCTTTTCTTAAAATATTTTTTATTTATATATTTTTATTCCATCGGCGTGCCTGACATTCGTCCCCTGCCGGGTTGTCCTCCGCCCCTTTGTCCTCCCAATTCATTTGGCAGATTTGAAAATCCCGCGCCGAAAGTTTCATAATTTATCTGCGGCAAAAACATTCCGTATCCGCCGAAATATCCTTGTTGAAATCCCGAAACCTGATTCCAATACGGACTTTGTTTCATCGCGTAAATCGGACTTCCGAGAGCTTCCATTGAAACTCCGACGGGAGAAGTCTGCTGAAATTGCCACCAGTGCGCCGCTTCAACGATTTTTCTCGCCTCTTCCCCATTCTTTCCAAGTTTCGCCATGACTTCTTTGAAATCAACATTTCCCATTCCCATCGGAAGTTCAACGTTGTCCAAACCGAAATTGTCCGAGAGATGAATGTGTTTCACAAGGTGCGCGACTTTTCCAGCTTCCTCAATAATGTCTTTTCCGGTAAATCCGTATTTTCTAAGTTGATTGATGTGCCCGACGTCCCAAGTTACCCCGATTAATTTTTTCGCTTCTTCTGTCGCCTTTTCTTCAGACATTCCGTTTCCCTTCGCAATTTCTACAAATCTTTTTTGCGCGCCCTCAACAACATTTTTCAAATCTTCTCCACGTGAAAGACCGCCACCGGCAGGAGGATTTTCAATTTGTATTATCGGAGAACTTTTCCCGAATTTTTTATAAGATTCCCATGCGACATTTCCAAAACTCTCTGATGTTTTTTCCAGCGCATAATCTTCGGACTTGACATAAAGTTTTGGTTGAATTTGCTCAAGCCCCCTTATCAAAGTGAAAACAGCTTCCGATTGGGTGATTGGATTAAAATGCGTCTTTGGGTCTGTTCTCCCGTCTTTGATTCCAATTTGTTCGGCATATCTTTTTGCAATTTCATTAAGGTGTTTTTTTGCAAGTTCATCTCTTTCATCTTCAGCAGATTTGTATGCCCTGTCAAAAAGCCCGCTTGCGCTTTTTTGCGCTTCCGCAAGATAAGCCGACGCAGAATGCATTTTTTTTATCTCTTCATATTCTTCAGGAAGCAAATTTTTCAAGTCCATCGGATAATTTTTTGGATCCCTCTGATTTAATATGTATTGGATATATTTTGAAATAAAAATAGGATGCGTGTCCTTCATGACTTGTCCCGCCCTTTCTCTGTTAAATTCAACTTGGGCTAAACTATTGCTCCACTCATTTTCATTCATAATATCAAGTTGTTTTTCAACATCCCAAATTTCTTTTTTTATCTGCCCTTTTTCTGTTTTTCCGGGAGAATAATGTTCAGTCTGCTTAACTTGATTAACCTGCCCCGTATCTCTGTTTACAATCGGCATAATGAAGGTTTCTTCTTTCCCTTCCTTGTTTTTAATCCACGTCGGTCCGGGCAATCTGTTGGAAGTGTGAAAAGTTACAGGAATATTTCCTTCGGGATTGATTTGATGGCTTCTTTCAAGGGATTGGAATAGTTTCCTTTGCACAAGTTCTCTTTGCTGTTCGCTGAAATCTCTTTCCCCGAATCCAGAAGCATCGGAGATTGGACCGTGAACGGTAACTTCAACTCCTGTAAGTTTTGACAATCTTCTAAGTTCATCCCAATGTTGTTTTGGAATTGATGCCGTAGCTTCGCCTATATCAATTGCCGAGAGTTCAACAATCCTTTGCCCCGCGGAAAGTTTTTCAGAAACTTCTTTCAATACATTCGCTGTTCTTGGATCTGTTGAAACTCCGAGTCTTGTTCCTTGCGAAATTTTGTCTCCGGTAATCGTCGGTTGCACCGAATCAACCAGCGGCATGTGGTATCCTGTAAAAACAGACCCGTAATTCGGTTCCAAAGAAGAGTAACCTCCCTGATAAATGTCTGAAATGTGATAGTCTGCCATTATAAAAGATTCCTATATTCGCGATGCGTATGCGTAATCGCTTTTTATTTTGATTTCTGTCATTGTCTCTTTTCTTTTTTAAGTAAAAGCAGTTTATTAATTTTTCAGTATTCGCCCTTAGGAAAATATTTTTTCTC
>CAZAOW010000032.1:0-6522 GCA_964487075.1 Candidatus Woesearchaeota archaeon
CCTTCCAAATCCAAATAAGCTTTCGCCTGACTCAAAAATTCGTCGCATTCTTTTACAATTCTCCCCTGAAATTCGTCTATCCTTGACGGAATAACCCATTTCTCGTAAACGCCCCTTAGAAATTTCCTCGTCGCGCTCGTCTCAAATTTTCCTTTGTAATCCTTTACAAGAACTCCCGCGATTTTCATTTCAACGCTCCCTTTGTTTGTCTGGATTTTGACGCCGCCTTGATTTATTTCCACTTTTGTGAGATTATTTATCCTGAAATCAACTTTTACTTCCATCTGAAAATAATCTGTTATTTCTTTGAGACCTTCCCACTTGATTTCAATTATCTTCGCATCGCCCATGATTTTTTCTGAATATTTCTTTTCCGTAACAAACAATCCCATTTCTTCCGTGAGCCAGTTGTAGCAGAAATTATAAAAATCAGAAAATGAAAAAAATCCGTTGTACGTTGTCTTGCTTGAAAATATGCTGTCTCTTTCCGCCATTATGAAAATTCTCCTGAATTTTTATCATGATTTCTCATCATTATGCAAAACCCCTGTTTTTTATTTTGACTTCCGTCATTCTTGGAACACGTAAATTTTATTTAAATAACCTTCGCTGTTCAAAGAACGTTTATGCAGGTTTCGCACAAAAGCATGCCGTTGAATTTTTGCAGCGCGCTTGTTTTTCCGCACTTCTCGCATCTGCTTTCGTGCCTGGAGAATTCTCTCTCCTTCAATCTTTTAAGTTTCTCGGTTTCTTCTTTTATTTTTGAAAACTCGCCGATTTCAGGATAAATTTCTGGATGAAAATTTAGAATGTCCCTGATTGTTATTATTCCGACGAGTTCCTTGTTATTCACGACAGGAAGTCTTTCAAACTTCATCTCCTTGATTTTGTTTATCGTCTCTCTTATTGTCGCGTCGGATTTTATCGTCGCAATTTTTTTCGGGGAAATTTCAATCGCTTTTATTTTTCTAAGGTCTTCTTTCGGTCTTTTTATCAAAGCCCAGAGAATGTCCCTTCGCGATATGAATCCGAGAAGCTTTTTTTTCGCGCCAATTATAACAAGACTCCCGACTTTTTTTCTCACCATTATTTTCGCGCATTCAAGAAGACTTGTTTCCGGTTTTATTGTTGCGGGATTGCGAGTCATTATGTCGGAAACAAGTATTTTCTCCATAAAATAAAGAGGGAGCGCAATTTATATAATCTTGCCCGAATTCAGAAGTTATCACCATAATCTTTAAATATAATTTTTCTTGTGAATTTCTTATGACGGAAAAACCTATAGTTCTTATGCCTGAAGACATTCAAAGGTTGATGGGAAAAGATGCGCAGAGAAACAATATTTGGGCTGCGAAAATGATTGCCGACGTCGTGAAAACGACTTTGGGTCCGAAGGGAATGGATAAAATGCTCGTTTCTCCGACGGGAGACATAATCGTTACCAACGACGGAGTTACTATTTTGAATGAAATGCAAATAGAACATCCTGCAGCAAAAATGATGGTTGAGATAGCAAAAACCCAGGAGTCTGAAGTCGGCGACGGAACAACGACCGCTGTGATGCTCGCCGGAAAACTCTTGGAAAACGCAGAAAAACTTCTTGACAAAAAAATTCATCCCACTGTTATAACAAAAGGCTACAGGATGGCTGCCGAAAAATCCCAGCAAATATTAAATCAACTCGCGCTGAAAATAACTTCCGGAGATGAGGAGATTTTGAAACAGGTTGCGATGACTGCGATGACTGGAAAAGGCGCGGAAGACGCGAAGGAAAAATTCGCCGAAATAATTGTCCGCGCTGTGAAACAAATTGAGAACAACGGAAAAATAGATTTGGGAGACATCAAGATTGAAAAGGCAAAAGGCGACGGAATTGACGACACCGAGCTGATTTCAGGAATTGTTTTTGACAAGGAAAAAATTTCCCACGACATGCCGTCTTTAGTAAGAGATGCAAAAATCGCCCTTGTTGATTTTCCGATTGAAATTAAAAACCCGGAGATTGACACGAAAATTTCGGTCTCAACTCCAGAGCAATTGCACGGATTTTTGATGCAGGAAGAAAGGGAAATAAAAAGCATGGTTGAAAAATTGAAAACCTCGGGCGCGAATGTGATTTTTTGCCAAAAAGGAATTGACGATTACGCGCAATATCTTCTTTCCAAATCAAAAATATACGCTTCCCGCCGCGTTTCAAGAAGCGACATGGAAAAAATCTCCAAAGCAACCGGAGGAAAGATTGTAAGCAATCTGAACGAATTGTCAAATTTGGAATTGGGGAAAGCAGAGTTGGTTGAAGAAATAAAACACGGGCAGGAAACTTTCACTTATGTCCGCGGTTGCAGCAATCCGAAAGCATTGACGATTTTGATTAAAGGCGGGACAGGACACGTCATTGACGAAATTGAGCGCGCGATAAAAGACGGGTTGGGCGATGTGATTTGCTCTTTAAAATCCGGATTGGTTGTTCCCGGCGGAGGCGCTATTGAAATTGAGCTCGCGAAAAGACTTCGCGAATTTTCTCACGGTTTAAGCGGAAGAGAACAACTTGCAGTTGAGGAATTTGCCTCGGCGCTGGAATTTATTCCGACAACGCTCGCAGAAAATGCCGGCTTGGATCCTATAGAAGTTTTGACTGAACTGAAATCAAAGCACGATTCAGGCGAAAGAAACGCCGGAATAAATCTTTTCACAAACAAGGTTGAAAATGTTCTTCAGTCAAAAATAATAGAGCCGCTGAAAATAAAAACCCAGGCGATAAGTTCAGCGACAGACGTCGCGACGATGATTCTTAGAATTGACGACGTCATTGCTTCCTCTGGCTCTAAAGGAATGTCAAAAGGCATGCCGCGCGGCATGGATGAATACTGATTGCTACTTTTGAGGATAAGGTTCTAAATATTGATAATACTCAACTTGGTTCATGTTAAGTGTTATAGTTACCTTTTCTTCAAGACGAACTTCAAATATTTTTGTATTGTGCCTGCAAACTCCGGCAATTATTTTTTCTTCAGGATAAAATTTTGGAAAAATCTCCCCGTCTTTTGTTTTTCCTGCAAAATTTCCAGAAACATTTTCCAATATCTTTGAACCTATGTCTCCTTTGATTTTTATTCTGTATATTGCCGTTTCATCAAAATCTTCAAAGAAAAATCTGTATCCCTGCTTCATAAATTTTTTATGATTAAATGTTTTTTAAGCATTTATATAAATTTTATTATTTAAAATTTTTTGAATAAATCAGAAACAATTTTCCGATAATTTCTAAAAAATTGACAATGTTAAAAATCATTTTGTTTTAAAATTTAAAATAGAATCTCAACTCTTCTTAACTGAAAACCCATCTGAAGAAGTTGATTATTGCTTCAATGAATTTTATCAAAAATGATTTTCCTGATTCAGGCGATGGAGCAAGATTGATGTAAGGATTTACATTTGATGGCGTTTCATATTTGCTTTGGTCTGGGTCTTCATAAACGTAACTAACGTCTTTTGAGGAACTTGAAGAGCTTCCGTCGTCGGAATCAGTATCAACCGTGAAAGTTATCATTGCGCTTCCCACGTTTCCAGCGAGGTCAGAGGCGTAAACAGTCCATCTGTTTATTCCTTCAGCAGAATTTATCGTGAAACTTCCTGAACCGGAAGAACAGTCCACTGGCGTTGAATTTGTAACTCCCAAATTTGTACTGTACCAGCATTCGTCCAAGTTTCCTTCTGCATCAACCGCAGTGTAATTCAAAACTCCTATTTGCGTGTCATACAATGTGTTTGAAGGGAAAGTGATTGTTACAACAGGAGCGCCTGCTTCAGCGCTAACAACAGTTAAAACAAATATTTCTTGGTCGCTTAGTCCGCCGTCGTCGGTAACTGTTGCCGTGATTGTATAATCCGTGTCTGCAGTTACATCAGGAGTTGTTCCGGAAATCAATCCGCTTGAACTTATTGCAAATCCAGTTGGAGCGTCGCTTAAGCTGTAAGTTAAATCATCTCCGTCGTCTGTTGCGACAACCTGGTATGTGAAAGCCGTGTTTTCATTTTCTTGCTGGTCTGGAATAGAGGTTATTGAAGGAGCGTTGTTTGAATCTAAAACAGTTATGTCAAAAGCTTGATTTGCAGAATTCACGCCGTCTGAAGCGGTTATGACAACTCCGTAGTTTGTGCTTGAATCAACGTTAGGCACCGACGCTGCCGTTGCAGTTACAACTCCCGTGTTGGAATTTATTGAGAGCCATCCGGGATTTACCGTAAGAGAATATATTACTGTGTCTCCTTCAGGGTCGTCTGTTTCAGCATTATAGCTGTATGCTTCATCTTCAAACACTGTTATCACCGGAGACGATGTAAATATCGGAGCACCGTTTTCAGGTTCCGGCTCATCTTCAACAACATTCAAATAAAGTTTCAAGATGTCGGTTTCATCTCCTGTTACTTTTAATCTGAGGGTGTAATTTCCAACTCCGCCGTATTCATCTTTCGTTACTGTGTAATCTCCTTGAGTGCCGAGACCGAATTCGTTGAAATCTTGATAAGCCCTTTCAAAAACTTCAAAGATAACGTCATCTCCGGGTTTTACAAGTTTAACTTCAACATCCAAATCGCTTCCGACAGCAAGAGCATAAACGTTGAAATCAATTTCGTCGCCGTCTGCGATTGTCATTGTGTTTGCATTAGCGTCTGAATCATACCAAATTCCTAAAACAATGTTTCCGTTGGTGTCTTGCAACGCGCTTGCAAAAATCATTATTACAAAGAGCGCAAAAATCGCGGTAAGAGCGAAAAATGTTTTTTTGTTTGTTTTCATTTTATAAAATTAAAATCCCGGAAAGTTTAATACGAAACCAATCTGGAGTTTGGGTTTGCCGTTTCCAATAACCCCGACTTTAGCTTCTAATGAAACATTTGAGCTGCCTTCAAGAATATGACTTACTCCAACATCAGCCATTGGTACATAAGCAGTTTTTACTTTTGGCTTGAGTTTATTTGTTGCTATTTGAGGCGTTCCGATTGGATTCCCTTCTGAATTCTCAAAAGAAACTGTTGATGTCAAAGTTTTAATTTCTGTTTGTGTTTCTGGAACGAAGCCCAATTCTGTAAATATTTTAATCTCTCCTTCACCTTGTTTACCCTTTATCATTTTTCCTGTCTTAATATCATAAGCCCAATGAATTCCCACACCCAAATCCCCTGTTTGTGTGTCTGTGCTTCTTGTTTCCGTATTTTCAAGAATTCTATAAATTCCAGGTCCGACAAGTGCTTCACCGCTTTGTGTAACATTTATTTCAGGTTTTCCTTTATCAGAAGATTTTCTGCTGAAAGCTTTAAAAAGAGGTCCGACAGTTGTTCTGTCGTTTTTCCCAACTCTCCAATAATATCCTGCTTGCGCAGATAGTGTATCTCCATTAGTTCCGAATCCCAATGCAATTCTGTCTAGTGAAGGTTTTTGAACTTCAGTAGTTGTTTCGTCGGGAATAGTAAGTTTAAAGGTTTGTTCTTCGGACTGCATGCCGACAGAAGCCACTACAATAAGAGGATATTCGCCAGGTCCTGGAATAGTTCCAGTAACCATCCCTGTCTCTACATCTATTGACATCCATTCAGGACTATTTTTTAAAGAATATTTAATTGGCTTTCCTTCAGGACCTACTGCGTCAGCATCATAATTCAATTTTGCGAATTTTTTATCTGGTCCGCCCTCAAATTTAACATCTTTGTAAGTTGTTATGAATTCAAGGCGTCGGTCTAAATGGGCAATTTCAGTTTCTGCACTTGAGAAAGGAGGTCTTGGAGTGTAGTTAAATCCGGGAAGATTAGGGGGTTGAGAATAATCTGCAGAAGGAGATTGTGGAGGCGCTGCAGTTTGTGCTGGAACGTGTGCCTGAGTTTTTGGTGTTGGAACGTCTGTCTTCGTTGCAAGTTTTACTTCTGCTTTTTTTTCAGCAGGTTTTCGTGTAACAGGTTTCACGGCACCTTCTTTTTTAGCAGATGCAGCAGCAACATAACTCTCTGGTTTTCCATTTGGTGCTGGTGGAACAATATTTTTAATAGATTCTTCATACTCCCTATTAACATATCCTTGGTCATCTGATAATTTCCATTCTTCTTTTCCATCATTCCGTTCAGGATCATATCCCCATTGATCCTTTCTAACTTCCCATGTAGTTACAACACCTTCTTTGTTAGGACCAGTATATGTAGTTCCCTCTTTTGGAACAGCGTAAGCGCTTCCAGCAACTACTGCTGTTGCTCCAAGAACTAAACCGATTTTTTGAAGTAAGTTTGTCATCTTAATTATTATTTCCTCACAAAAAGATATTTATAAATGTTTCTATTTTGTTGCTATTACATAGTTACTCTTAATAGTAATAATTATTTAGTAATAACGTACCACGACGGAAAAATGCGCGAGCCGGGAATCGAACCCGGGCAACCTCGTGTTTGCAACTCCTTAAAGGAGGTGATGGTCAAGGAACCTTGGTTCCTTACCTTGGCAACGAGATATACTGACCGCTATATGACTCGCGC
>CAZAOW010000033.1:0-6503 GCA_964487075.1 Candidatus Woesearchaeota archaeon
CATAGTAGGTTGGAAACACCTGTTCCCTTTCCGAACACAGAAGTTAAGCCTCCTACGTTGTCGGCAAGTAGTTTCAGAGATGAAGCGAAACCAGCAAGCTGTCTTTCATATTCTTTATTTTAATTTTTTAGATAAAATAAATAATTTTGTAAAATTAAACTCAGATTCTGATTTTGGTTTTCTTTCAAATTTCTTAATGATAGAAAATTTTGATTTAACCAATAACTCGTTTATCTCCTCGAAAGAGATAATGTTTAAAAAAATTCTTTCGTCTTGTTTTAATGGCTCAGTAATATAAATTTCTTTTGATTCTCCGCTTTGAAGACTAATATAAATAATCCCTTCTTTTTTCAAAATTTTATTGAATTTTTTTAGCAGAGGCAAAATATTAACTTTAGAAAGATGTATTAAAGAAAAAGAGGCGAAAATTCCGTCAAAAGAATTTTCAGAAAAATTGATTTTTCTAAGGTCAGATAATTTAAATGTTATTTTAGGAAGATTTTGTTTGGCTAATTTTATCATCTCTTTGGACATGTCTACTCCAACGACCCTGAATCCCTTGGAATCCATATAATTGGAATCAATGCCTGGTCCGCATCCTGCATCAAGAATCTTTCCATTTTTAGGAATTAATGACAAAAATTCATCTACATACTCTGAGGGTTTCGGAAATTTCTTAAAATAAGACTTTGCAATTTTATCATATATTAAACTTGCCTGCCTTGACTTGTCCATAAAAAAACAAAAAGTTAGTTTTTTATATAGATTTCTATTGAAAATTTCATGAAACAAAAATTTTCAAAAACAGAAGTGCAGGAAAAAATCAAAGATTTTTTCTCTCACATAAAACACAAAAACGCCGAAGAAGTTAAGAAAATAAAAAAGCTCGCAATGAAGCATGGTGTAAAGCTCGGCGACAAGAGAAAATTATTCTGCAAAAGTTGTTTGAATCCATACATCAAACCAAGCATCAGCTTCAAAAATGATTTCATAACGATTGAATGTGAAAAATGCAATTATAAAAATCGCTGGAAATTCAAAGAAATTGATTTTCAAATTGAAGACCACGAAAAAGGAAAAGAGTGCTGTTGAAAGTTAATCTATAGGGACAGATGTTACCCTCTCAAGAGATTTTAAAGAAAGTTCCGGGCATAATAATTCTCTTCTCAATTCGGATAAACGTTTTTTTGCTTCAACTTGCGCTAAACTCTCGTTTTCTACATTAAATCTAATTGCTTCATGGAAATCATAAGGCATGTTTCCACCAAAACCATACTCAACAGCAGTTCCAGAGATTATAGCTAAATATTCAGGCATAAAATTATTTGTTATGTGAATTTAAAAAGATTATTGTGCTAAGCTTTCTTGAATTTCGCAACGAGTTCTATCAAATCAGTATGTCCGAGGAACATCGCCCTGCAGCAATATCTTTCCAAACCAAGCTCGTCAAGAACTTTTTTTGAATTCTCGCCTTCGGCAACGCGCGATTTATATTCTTCCCACAAATGAGCAATCGGTTTGCCGCAACTGAAACAGCGAATCGGAATTATCATAATATTATTCCCAATTGCTGGTTTTTAAAACTTTTTGTGATACAATTTTTCAGAATAACAATCTTTAAAAGAACTAATTATTTGTAATCATGGATTTAAGATGAAGAGGTGCCTTTACTGCAAAAAAGAGCTTTCCGAGGAAATCGCGATGGATGTTTGCAGAAATTGCGGCGTCGGAGTTTGGGGAGAAAAAATGTTTTCCGCGATAATGAAAAACATGGAAGGCATGAAAGAATAAGTCTATCCAGTTGCAAATACAAGACCGCTATTTTCGTCATAAAGAAACCCCGGTTTTATGAAAGCTATCTGATGCGTATCTAAGAAACCTTTTCCTACAAAAAAATGAATCACGTCCGGAGGGTGCGGCTCTTGGGGGTATTGCCTTGTAGAAACCACATTTAACCCGACTCCTTCAACTAATTTAGTCAAATCTTTAGGACTTAAATGCTGATTTAATTGCACTTGGTGATTACGCGTGTTTCCATTACCCGGTTCATACAATCCTGACACAGACAATACGCCCGGAAAATTCTGCAATTTTCTTACCATTAAATCATATTCATCTTGCATAAAAATTAATCCGATATCTTATTTATAAATTTATGGTTTGGACTAATTCATTAGATTTAAAAAGTTCTCTACATCAGAAAGTTTGAGGTGTTGCGCCTCAGAACGCTAATTCTGAAATGAAATATGAAAAACGAAATAATAAAACTCCAAAATGTAAAAAAAGAATATGTCATGGGAGACAGCATTGTTCATGCTCTTGACGGAATTGAAGTCTCAATAAACAAAGGAGATTTCGTTGCGATTGTCGGTCCTAGTGGAAGCGGAAAATCAACGATGATGAACATGGTCGGAGCTTTGGATATTCCCACTTCGGGGGAAATTTTTCTTGAAGGCAAAAACATTGCGCAAATGCACGAGTCTGATTTGGCGCAGATAAGAGGAAGAAAAATCGGATTTATTTTTCAGACTTTTAATCTTATTCCCACGCTGACTGCTTTGGAAAATGTCGCGCTGCCAATGATGTTTCAGAAAATTCCAAAAGAAGAAAGAGAAAAAAGAGCTGCAAAACTTCTTGAAAAAGTTGGTTTAAACGACAGAGAAACTCATCTCCCTTCAGAACTTTCCGGCGGACAAAGGCAGAGGGTTGCAATCGCAAGAGCGTTGGCTAACAACCCAGATGTGATTCTTGCCGACGAACCGACGGGAAATCTTGATTCAAAAAGAGGGAAAGAAATTTTGGAATTGTTCATTAAACTAAACAAGGAAGGGAAAACTATAATCATAGTAACCCATGACGAAGAAGTCGCCAGAAGGGCTAAGAAAGTTTTAAAAATGAAGGACGGGAGGTTTGAACATGCAAGAAAATAAAAAAATATTTTTGACAATGGCTATTTTGATTTGTTTTTTAGTCGGAATTTTAAATGTTTCCGCGCTGAACATAAATAATGTTGTCTCGGACCCGAAAGAAATTGCTCCCGGAGAAAGCGCAAAAATAATTTTTGACTTGGAAAATAATCTTGGGCAAGATGTTGAAAACGTCAACGTGCTTCTTGATTTTTCGTCTGCGGAAATTCCAATCGCACCTTATCAGGACAGCGCTGAGGACGGAGTTGACGAACTTAACGACGGAGACGAAGAAAAATTCACTTTCAACATAATTGCGCTGCCGAACGCCATTTCAGGAATCTACAAGATACCTGTGAAGATTAGTTATGTTGACAGCAATAACACGCCTGTTGAAAAAGACAGCACAATCAGCATAATAGTAAATTCCCCCCCAAAAATAAGAGTTTCCAGCGAAGGCAGTTTGATTAAAGGAAAAGAAAGTGTTGTAATATTAAGGATTGTCAACGATGGATTAACAAATGCGAAATTTGCGAGTGTGCAATTTCTACAACCGCTTACCGGAACTTTAAATTCTCCGTTGTATGAATACTTGGGAAACATAGACAGCGACGATTTTGACACGATTGAGCTAAAAATTTTTACAAGCTCGGAGTCTTCCGGAACTCTCACGCTCCCTGTAAAAATAAATTACAAAGATTCCACCAACAAAGATTTCTCGCAAGATGAAAAAATTGTTTTGAGAGCATATACCAACGATGAAGCTGTGGAACTCGGTCTTGCCGAAGGACCAAACTACCTTGTTTACACAATTTCAGGAATTGCCGCGTTATACGGAGTATACTGGTTACTTAAAAGAGTTATCAAAAGAAGAAGAGCACAAGGAGGATAGTGCAAGATGAAAGATTATTTTCTTTTGTCGTTTAATAATCTTAGAAGAAGAAAGCTGCGTTCATGGCTGACAACTCTCGGGATTTTTATAGGCATCGCGGCGGTTGTCGCGTTAATTTCCCTCGGGCAGGGTTTGCAAAATGCAATAGAATCTCAATTTGAAAGTTTTGGAAGCGACAAAATAATTATTCAGGAGCGCGGATTGCAAGGACCGCCGGGGAGCGGAACGAGCAAATCAACAAAACTCACTGAAAATGACGTAAAAATAATCGGGAGAATCGGCGGCGTTGAAGGCGTTGCAGGAATTTTAACCAAAACCGCGAAAGTTGAACATAATGAAGAAATAAATTTTGTTTTTATTGAAGGTATTCCTCTTGCTTCTGGCGAAAAAGAGGTTTTAAGTTTTTACGAAGTTGAGAAGGGAAGAGACTTAAAAGAAGGGGACAAGAAAAAGGCGCTCATAGGAGTGAGATATCCCGAAGGAAAAGTTTTTGACAAAAAAATAGACATCGGAGACAAGATAAAAATTGAGGGGGTTGATTTTGAAATCGTCGGTGTTTTAAAGAGATTTGGAAATCCTTTTGATGACTCGTCCATTTTCGTACCAAAAGAAATCGCAAAAGAGATTTACGGAATTATTGATGAAGAAAGCATGATTTATGTTAAAGTTGAAAATGTTGATGAGATGGATTTTGTAAAATCCGAGATAGAAAAGGAATTAAGAAAGGAAAGAGATGAAGAAGAGGGGAAAGAAACTTTTGACGTTTCAACTTCTGAGCAAATTCTTGAAAGTTTTTCAAATGTTTTCGGAATAGTTCAAGCAGTATTGGTCGGCATAGCGGCAATCTCCCTTATTGTCGGCGGAATCGGTGTTGCAAATACAATGTACACTTCTGTTTTGGAGAGGACAAAAGAAATCGGAACGATGAAAGCGGTCGGGGCGAAAAATTCAGACATAATGTTTTTGTTCCTGATTGAGTCGGGACTTTTGGGATTAATCGGCGGAGTGATAGGCGTTCTTATCGGTTTGGGCTTGAGCAAGATTGCGGAATATTTTGCGACAGTGCAACTTGGAACAAATCTTCTTCAAGCTTCCGCGAGCATGAACTTAATAATCGGCGCGCTGATTTTTTCTTTCCTTATCGGCGCGATTTCCGGCGTGTTCCCGGCAATGCAAGCATCCAAATTAAAACCCGTTGACGCGTTGAGATACGAGTAAAATTTTTTTGAGAAGACAACCTTTTTAAACGAGTTTTATTTGTCTAAAATGTGAGATAAAATCTCACAGATACAAAACAGGAGTTTTGCATAATGAAGAAAAAATCAATAAGAAGCCGCGGAAAAATCCAATTCAGCAGGTATTTTCAAGAGTTGGAGAATGGCGACAAAGTCGCTGTCGTTAAAGAATTGTCGGTTCCTTCAAATTTTCCAGACAGATACCAAGGAAGAACAGGGGAGGTTGAGGGAAAACGCGGAAGAGCATATATAATAAAAATAAAGGACAATGACAAAGAAAAAAGATTCATAATTCAACCAATACATTTAAGAAAAATAAAACATTTGGAGAACAAATAAATTTTTCATGTTTCCAGACATAACTTAGGAAAAAGAAAAATAAAACAATAATCACAAGATGACAATAAGAAACAACGAACCAATAAGCATGGCTGAAGTTACGGAATACGTTGACAAAGATTCCGAAATCAGCAAATTCATAAAAAAATTCACCAAAATCACGAGCAAAGAAGCAAAAGAATTCAGAAAGAAATTGGAATCGCTGGATTTGATGAAAATGAAATCAGAGCATATTTCCAAAATCATAGATTTGCTTCCGGAAAATCAGGAAGACCTGAACAAAATTTTTGTCGGAACAAGTTTGGACGAAGAAGAATCAAAGAGGATACTAGATGAAGTTAAAAAATTCAAATAAAAAAAATGGAAAAAGAAAATACGGGATTTTCATGTTTCCCATAAATGCTGAACATGGAAAAAGAAGAATACGCGATAGTATTAGATTATTTGCCCAACGGATATCCTTTGGAAAAGAAAATGATGCCAATAGCGCAAGCCATAGGAGAGAAGAGTTTAATATTATTGGAGTTGGTTCCCCGAAGAGGAATGACTTTTGAAGTCGGGGAAAGAATTTACATCGGCGAAGGAAAAAGAGACAAGGTTTACTACATTCTAGGAAGAATGCAAAGAGAAAAAATCACGGAAACTGCGAAAGAACATTTGCAAAAAGTCGTTGAGAGCGTAGTAAAAGAACGGGAAAAGGAATTTATTGATTTTTTCAACAAGGCAGAAGCCATAAACAAAAGAGTGCATCAGCTTGAACTTCTTCCGGGACTCGGGAAAAAATTCACAAAAGAAATCCTTGAAAAGAGGGAAATAGGAAAATTTGAGTCTTTTGAAGACTTGAAGAAAAAAATTCCAAGTCTCCCGTTTCCCGAGAAAACTGTTGAGAAAAGAATAATCAAAGAATTGACGGAATTTGAGAGGTATAATCTTTTTACGAAATAAGACTAAACCTTAAAAAGCCCAATAAACAAAATTTCAAATGAAAAACAAATTTTTCAAAACAAAAATCGGAAGTATTCACTAATGATAGGAAATCAACATAAAAAGCGATTACGCATACGCATCGCGAATATAGGAGAATTTTCATAATGGAATTACCAACAGATATACAACATCAGGCAATGGGCT
>CAZAOW010000034.1:0-6422 GCA_964487075.1 Candidatus Woesearchaeota archaeon
GGAAAAAACCGGAAAATTCAAAGGAAGACTAAGAAAACAAAAAACGAAATTTCTTTTGGGAGAGAAAACGAAAGAAGTTCTGTATCGGGAAAACGGCTGCGTTTTCAGATTTAACATTGATTCAACTTATTTTTCTCCGAGACTCAGCAACGAGAGAAAAGAAATCGCGAAAAAGATAAAGAAGGACGACGAAGTTTTAGTGATGTTTTCCGGTGTCGCACCTTTTAGCATCGCAATCGCGAAAATTTCAAAGGCAAAAAAAATCATTTCCGTGGAGATTAACAGGGAAGCGAACAAATACGCGAAGAAAAATGTTGAAATGAACAAAATGAAAGACCGAATTGAAATTATTCAGGGAGACATCAAGAAAATTGCGGGAAAATTTGCAAAGAAAAAAAAGAAATTTTCCGCGATTGTAATGCCCCGCCCGCAGTTGAAAGAAAGTTTTTTGAAAGAAGCGTTCATGCTTAGCAAAAAAGGAACAAAGATTTTTTATTACGATTTTTGCTTAATTTCCGACGAGGAAAAAATTACGGAGAAAATAAGAACAGAAGCGAAAAGAGCAAAGAAGAAGATTAAAATCCTTAAGATACAACACGCAGGCGAGGTCGGGAATAGGAAGGTTCGTTTGAGGGTTGATTTTGTTGTTGTTTAGCCAAGTTTCCTTCTTCAATGGCTGTGTACCCGAATCCAGGACAAAGATATTGCCCTTCATCTCCACCAATGTTTCTTTTTTTGAAGTGGGGGCATTCATCCACTATACAAAACACACCCCAATTTCCAGCTAAGTTTGCTTTCTCTGCCAGATTTTTTTCCAAAGCATAACATTGCGCCATTTTTAATTTATTCTTGACTCTCTTTTAAATGTTTCTAAGTTACAACCCTTTCTTGACATTCACCGCAGAAGGCGCCTCGCCGCCGTGCCACGTGAATCTCGGTCTTATGCGCATCGGATAAATTCTTTCCGAATTGTCGTCAAGGACAATGGCGGAACCCTTTAAATCAGGAAGGTCGCTCATGTATTTTTTTACAGATTCAAGAAGATAAGTTTGCATTATATAATTCAGCGCTTCCACATCCTGCTGGCTTGTTACGCGATGCGCGATTACAATGTCCGACTGAGTCATTACATCCCTGTGGATTTGTCCAGGTTGTTGTGTCGCCAAGACAACGGAAATTCCCGGCTGTCGTCCTTCTCTTAACAATTGAACCAACGCATCTGTTGCAGCCGTCTTTCCTCTGAGGGGAAGAAACTCGTGCGCCTCGTCAATAAAAATCCAAACCAAAGGCGAATCTTTTTTACTTTCGGAAGAAAGATAATTCCATCCTTTTGAAATCGCTTGAATTTCCTCTTTTTTTCTCGCCGACATTCGTTCATTGAAAATTTTTTTTGAAATCAGATTTATTACGAGAGCGCGGACATTGAAATTTCCGATTGAATTGTAGACGCTTAAATCCAAGACGCTTGTGGTTCCTGATTTTATCAAGTCTTTCATTTGAATTCCTGTTTTTGCATTTTCAGAAAAAATTCCCCAGGTTTTTGCGGCTTCAAACAAACTCGTTGCCGCGTTTTTTATTTCAGCGGACGATTTTTCATCGCGATGAATTTTTTCAGTTATTTCACGCAAAGTGAAACTCCCTGTTTTTTTCAAATCGCTGATTGTTCTCTCAATCAAAACCGAAACAGGATTTATCATGTCCAAGGAAAATGTTGAAATCCAGTCTTCTGAATTTAATTCTGTCGGATCCAGAGCAAAAGATTCATCAACGGGAATCCCGCGGTCAATGTATTCATCGTAGAATCCGTACGGCACGAAAACTTTTACAGGCGTGTTTTTTGATTTTATTTCCCATTCCTGCAAAATTTCCTTGTCTTTTTCATTGAGATATTTCATTGTCCAATAAATTCCCATCGTGTCAAAAATCAACGAAGCGAGATTTTGACTTGTTTCTTTCGGGAGATTGGAAAGCTCTTCCATTATCACTCCCATCGTGTAACTTTTTCCGCTTCCCCTCTTGCCAGCGACGAGAATAACATGGCTTCTGGCGACGTCCATGAAAATGTTGTTGCTCAACGACGTATGCTGTCCCATTTTTACGTATCCCTTTCCAAGAAAAACAAGCCCTTTTTCCCCGAACGTTTTTTTGTCTGCAGAACCGCGTCCAATGATTATGTCGTAAGGCATGTTGGAAAGAAAGAAGAAAGAGGTTTTAATTATTTCCTTTTCTCAATCCGCAATCTTTTTAAAACAACGCGGGCTTTATGAAATGTGGAACGCGAAAAAAAGGACGACGTGATTGAATTTAAAATCCCGAAATTCACGACTGAGAAAATAAGAAGAAATCCGTGGGTTATTTCAACTTTTGTTTTTGTTGTTTTAAGCCTTGTTTTGATGTGGAACAATTATGCCGGCTCGGGCTTTGGAAATATTTCCTCTGAAAAAGCGAGCGAGATTTTGGAAACATTTCTTTCAGATTCTTCCGGCACTCAGATAACAGTAAAAAACATTGTTTTGGAAAACGGACTTTACAAAGCGAGCGTTGATTATCAGGGAAATGAAATTGCCCTTTACATGACGAAAGACGGAAATTATCTTATTCAGGATTTGATTCCTCTCACAAATACGAATGACGATGGTGAAAATATTGGAGGATTGGTTTCCGCAAGCGAAGACGACGACGCTGTTCTCGGAGATTCTAATGCCGAGGTTACAATAATTGAATTCTCGGATTATCAATGTCCTTTCTGCAGAAAATTCTGGACAGAAACTTATCCTGAACTGAAATCCCAATATGTTGACACGGGAAAAGCAAAGATTATTTTCAGGGACTTGCCTCTTGACACAAACTGCAACAGAAATCTTGGAAACCAACTGCATCCGATGGCGTGCAAATCCGCGGAAGCGGCAGAATGTGTGAGAGAAAAAGCAGGCGATTCGGGGTATTGGAAATTCCACGATAAAATCTTCTCTGAGCAAAATATTCTTGACTCCGGCTCCGCCAGTGGAAGCGTTACAAAAACCGTAACTTACACGGACGATGATTTGAAGAAATGGGCAAAAGATTTGGGATACGAAATTTCATCTTGTTTGGATTCTGGAAAATACAAAAGCGAAATAATGAAAGACATTTCTGATGCAGGTCTTGCCGGCGGAAGCGGAACGCCGTATTTTGTAATCAAGAAATCCGGCGAGGAAAAAGGAACAGCGTTGAGCGGAGCGCAGCCGCTTTCGGCATTCAAGGCAGTGATTGACGGGATGAGTTAGAATTTTATTTGAGTTCCTTTGAATCGCGAGACGCGGAAAGAAAGTCATATAGTTTTTGTCCAAGTGAATTCTTTTCAATTAAGATTTTTTCCCATTCTAAATATTCTTTGTACGACATTTCAGCAAGGGTTCTTTTATTTCCTTCCGGAATAAATATTAAACTTAATTTTGACCAAAGATGTTTTTGCATTTTGCCTCTTGGAGAATCTGCAAGTTTCCCTCTTACATTGGTGAGGAAATATTTCGGTTCATTAAGTGTTTGGTCCATATAAGCGAGACACTCCCTAAACTCACACCCTCTCTTTTTATCTTGGACAAGTTTAAGCATTCCTTCTAAACCAATTGTTTCGAGACTAAAATTCACAAATGCTCTTGGAAAACCATTTAACTCATCAATATAAAATCCTGCGTCAATGACCACAGTCGGCTTCTTTATTTGAGCATAAGCCTGCAGAATTTTTGATTGCGCTATTTCTTGAACATCACTAGACCGGGGTTCAATTAAATCAATAGACCGCTGAATAATTGAGATATTATATCCTTCCAAATCTCTTTTAAGAGATTGAACTTTTCCTTGATTTGTTGTAGCAAAATAAACTTTCATTTTCCCTCCAAATAATCCATTTCCTCTTTTGAAAGTTTGAGTTCTTTTGAAATTTCCGGATTTTGGAAAATAATCTGCTTTATTATCGGAAATTCGCTTAACGCCCTTTTTTCCCCGACGTGAACAACGGCGGCGTATTTTTTTGCAATTGATTTCTTTTTTTCCTCTCTTTGATTGTTCATCCAGATTTTCAAAATTCTCTCGGGTCTCTTGTAACTTGTGAAACCGGTTTTCAAATCTTTTTTTGAAGCTGAGATTCCGTAACTCATGAAAAAATTTTCATAAAGCAGAAATCTCCAATACTGTTGCCTGTAAATTCTTTTTTTGTATATGTCTGTTTCACTCAGCAATTCTATCGCTCTCGCCAGTTCTTCTTTTTGATATTCAACAGGAATGTTCTCTTCAACCCAGAGGATTATTTCGTCTATTGACATATTCACCGAGTCAAGGATTTTCATTGTTTGTTCAGTCGGTTTGCCCTTGAATATCAATCTCAAAGCCGTGAAGATGTCAACTTCCTTGTCCCTGCTGTCAACAATCATTATTTCAGAATTCGCTGAAGATTCTGCTTGCAGGTCATTTATCGCCGCGCGCAAATCCCCCTTCGCGTTTATAGAAATTTTTGTTACAATCTTTTCGTCCATGAACTTGTTTTCTTTTTTAAGAATGTCAATCAAAAGTTCTTTTATTGTTTTGTAACTTATTTCTTTAATCTGCACCATTTCTGCTTTTTTTCTCAGGGCGGAAAGTTCTTTTTTCCAAATATCATTCGCGGTTATGATTATCGGATACGGCGTTTGAATTATCAAAGACAGCAGCTCGGGAAGTCCGCCCCAATCCGCGGTAGAAATCCCGTCAACTTCGTCAACGAGAATTATTTTCTCTTTCTTGAACAGGGATTTTTGCTCCATTGCCGGTTTTAAAATCTCGCGAAGCTTGTCGCGGTTTCTTAAATCGCTCGCGTTCAATTCAAAAATTTCAGAATTTAATTCTTTTGCAGCGACGACGGCAAGAGTCGTCTTTCCCGTTCCAGGCGGTCCGTGAAATATCATTGCTTTTTTGTTCGGGAATTTTTCAAGAAACATTTTCACTTTTATAATCGCGTCTTCCTGTCCTTTTATCTGGGAAAATCTTTGAGGGCGATACTTTTCTGTCCAAGACATTTTATTTATATTTCTTTTTTAAATTATTATAATTCTTCAATCTCATTTCCTCTATTTTTATAATAAGTTTCCTCAAGTCGGGGATGTTCCTCAAGGTGTCTTCCGAAATCCCCTATGGCTTCAGTTATACCTGAGTTTGGATAAGTTTCTCTTTTCAGGACGGAATAAACTATCGTCGGAAGCAAGCGAGCCATTTGAATAAGACGCGCGTTTCCCCTCATTTTATTTTCCCAAACCCGCAAGAACAAATCCTGCTATCAACGACTGAAGTTGAATAAAAGGGTCAGAGCCCTCAATGATTCTGAATTCTGTTTCCCCTGTTTTTTCAGTTAATTTTACTTTCAGCGTCGGCTCAATCGGAAGATTCCAAATTTCTTTTTGAACCGCTTTTATTATGTCCTGTCCTGAAATGCTGTCGCGGAGCATTATTTCAAATAACTTGTCTTTTGAACTTTGGAAATCGCCCGAAAGGGCGTAATCAAGAACAACTTTTATGTCTCTCGGTCTTGAATTTGAAATAACTGTTTGAATTAATTCTGGGGAGATATTTGGAGAAATTGAAGCTGTTGATTGCAGTATATTTATACAGCGACGGCAGTCTCCCTCGCTGCCTTCATAAAGAATTTCAACTGATTCTTGAGGTACTGTAAGTTTTTCATTCTCCGCAATTTTTTTTATGACTTTTTCAATATCTTTTTTTTCAAGAATTTTGAATCGGAAAGCGACGCAACGCGATTGTATCGGGTCAATCACCTTGCTTGAATAGTTGCAGGAAAGAATGAATCTGCAAGTTGAAGAATAATTTTCCATCGTTCTTCTTAATGCTTGCTGGGCTTCTGGCGTTAAAGCATCGGCTTCGTCAAGAAATATTATTTTGAAAGGCACGTTTCCCAAAGACTTTGTTCGCGCGAAATTTTTCACTTTTTCTCTTACGATTTGAATGCCTCTTTCGTCGCTCGCGTTTAATTCAAGATAATTTTCCCTCCACGTTTCCCTGTAAAGTTCTTTTACAATAATCAGCGCGAGAGTGGATTTTCCCGTTCCCGGGGGACCCGCAAAAAGCAAGTGGGGAATGTTAATAGAATTTACAAGAGATGAAACGCGTTTTACAATTTCTTCCTGTCCGACCAAATCGGAAAACCGAGAAGGGCGATATTTTTCTGTCCAGATTTCTGACGGCATTTTAACTATGATTTTTAATTTGCAAACAAAGTTTGCCGCCAAATTTTCCCTTGGCGAAGGAATAATTTTACAAGAAAAGCGCGATTTATAAGGATTGTTGTGGCGAAAATTTATTCGGATGATAAAATAGAGTTTAACTCCGTATTGCCTGACTTCGCCAAAATCAAAAGTTAAACTGAATTACTGAAAGAAAAAATAAAAATTAAA
>CAZAOW010000035.1:0-3815 GCA_964487075.1 Candidatus Woesearchaeota archaeon
TTCTTCTTTGGAATACTCAGAAAATTCTTTGACTAGTTTTTTTATTTTTTCTTTTTCTTCTTCCTTGTTTGTCATGAAAACTTTCAAGAAAATATAATTTTTAACTCTTGTTGTTTTCGCACTTTTAATTCCGATTTACGCGACCCCGAAAATTTTAAAAACCCCTTATTCCTAAATGAATCATGCAAGGAAGATTATCCTGTGAATGCGTGAATTATCAAAGGTGTAATCTAGTCTTTGCGCCAACAATTAAAGCTTGATTTGATTCAGATTTTTACCTGAATTGAACGAGCAAACTTCTAGCAAAATCAATTCAGGCGAGATTTCTGTCAAACCGCATTATAATGAAAGAAAAAAAAGAACACGAAAGAGTGAAAGAAGAACTCGGAGTTTTGATGGAGATTACATTGAAACTTGAAGACGAATTGAACAACGTTGTGATGAGAAAAAGGAATTAATAAGCTCTTGCGACATACACAATCTCGTTCGCCTTTTTCCCGCAAATCACGCACTTTCCCTTTGCTCTGGATTTTTCGTCCAGCTTCGTTCCCCTGACTTGCGCGTTTGTTTCCTTCTCTATTTTTTCAGCGCATTGAACCCCAAGATTATTCACAGAACAAAAATTGCATCTCGCTATCAAACCATTTTCCACGGCTTTTTTTATTTCACTGAGATTTTTCGCGTCTTTTATTCTTCCTTCAAAAACCTTATCCGCTTTTTTAATCAAATTTTTCGTGAATTCTTTTGATATCTTGTTTATTTTTTTCACCAAATCTTTTTCGGAAATTATTTCTTTTTTGTCCAAATCCCTTCTAAACAGCGTTATTTTTTTCTTTTTTATATCGTTCAACCCGAGGTCAATTCTCACGGGAACGCCTTTCATTTCCCAATAATTGAATTTTTCTCCAGCTCTTTTCTCAGTGGAATCCACGGCAACGTCGGCAAAAGTTTCAATCTGTTTTTTTAGCAACTCGGCTTTTTTCATTATCGTCTTGTTTTTCTCGTCTATTGGAACTATCATCACTTGAACCGGCGCGATTTCCCAAGGGAATTTCAGACCTTTGTCATCTCCATGCACAATCACGACGCTCGCGAAAATTCTTGAAATCGCAGGACCGTAGCAAGTCGTGTAAGCAGGTTTTTCTTTTCCGTCCTTGTCCTTGTAAGTTATGTTAAACGCTTTTGCAAAACTCGGCGAAATAATGTGCGTTGACGGTTGCTGTACGACTTTCCCGTCGGGATTCAAGACATCTGACGCAAATGTTTTGTACGCGCCGGCGAATTTGTCCCACTCCGGTCTCTCAAAAAAAATGAAAGGCAATCCGTAGACGTCGTGCAGAATTTCCTTATTTGTTTGCATGTCTTCTTTTACCTGATTCATTGCCCCCTCAATTGTTGAGTGAACGCAATGAGTTTCTATCCAATGGAACTCGCGGCTTCTAAGGAAGGGTCTTGTTGCTTTGGTTTCATATCTGAAAACCTGCGCCCTTTGATATGTTTTGAAAGGCAAGTCCTTGTAGCTTCTAATCCACAAATTGAACATTTGATAAAATGCGGTTTCGCTCGTCGGTCTCAATGCAAGGGGTTCTTCCAATTTTGTTTCTCCGCCGTGAGTTACCCAAAAAACTTCGGGAGTAAATCCCTTAACATGAGAACTTTCTTTTTCAAAATTGCTTTTAGGAATTACCGTCGGAAACCAATACGGCTTGTGCCCTTTTTTTTGCAAATTTTTTTCCATGAATTTGTACATTTTTTCCATCGCGAGAACAGACCATGGCTGAAAAACCAAAAACCCTTTCACGTTGTATCTCAAATCCGCGAGCTCGCATTTTTGAACAACTTGGGAAAACCACTCACTGAAATTTTCGTTTTTGCCCGCGGTGATTTTTTCCTGATTTTCTTTTGACATTTTAATTTATCAGCGTCTGATTTAATTCTTCCTGCGCTATTTTGTTTACAGATTCCACGATATAATTTGATTCCAGCGCAAAGCCGAGATTTTCGCCACCGCCGATTTTGAAATTATTAATTCCTATGACTTTTCCAAGTATGTTGATAAGCGGACCGCCGGAGTTTCCGGGATTCAACGCCGCGTCTGTTTGTATATACGCGTCAAGCCCGTTGCCACCTGTTCTGTGAACTGCTGAAACAATTCCCTGCGAAACAGAAAACTGAAGACCGAGAGGATTTCCGATTGCGATTACTTTTTCTCCGACGGAAACATCGTCGGAATCTCCGAACTCCAAGAAATCCCATGTCCCGGAAATTTTCAACAACGCAACATCCAAGTCTCCCTCGTAACCTACAAATTCCGCGTCCCGCGCGTTTGAGTCAGAAGTAATCGCCTGAATTCCCGAAGCGAGATTTCCGTTGGAATCTGCTATGACGTGCGCGTTTGTTACAATATATCCTTGCGAATTAATTATGAAACCTGTCCCTTGTCCTGAATTTGTTCTTATAGTTACGACAGAGGAAACTGCAGATTCCACAATTCCTGAAAAATCCTCTCCTGCGGAAGCTTTCAGCAAATCAAGCTCCTTGTTCAAACTTCCGAGTTCTGAACCGACGAGATTTTTTGTTTCAATCAGCCCTTCGCTTAAACCAGAGATTTTCGTGTCTGTTTCTTTTTGCAAGGTTTCTATTTTATCTGTCAGAACAGAATAATTCACGTTTGATTTTACGAACAGCAAATAGAGCAGCGTGCTTGAAGTTATCATAAAAATCAGCACGACTGTCGTGAAACTTCCTATCAGAATCTTGTGATGTCTTTGAAGAGGCATTTTAAATCCAAGAATTTTTTGTTTATTAAGTTTTTGAAAGAAGATTGGATTTGTTTGTTCTTGCAAAATTCGCTCGCTCCACTTCGTTCCGCGATGATTAATGTGCTCCGCGTGAAAACCCAGGAAGGTACTTCACTGACGAAAAAAGATTAATATGAAAAATTTTTAACGCCATAATTATCTATTGCAAAAAGTTTTGGAGAATGTGGATTGTATTTATCTTGAATTATTTTTGGGCAAAAATTTAAAAGCAAAGATTAACATTTTTAGGAATGACAAACCCATTGCATGATATCTCGCCGGGAAAAAACGCCCCTGAAATTGTAAATGCAATTATAGAAATTCCGAAGGGATCCAAGATAAAATACGAGATTGACAAGGAAAGCGGATTGATAAAACTTGACAGATTCCTTTTCAGTGCGATGCATTATCCCGGAGATTATGGATTCATACCACAGACGCATTGGGACGACGGAGACCCTTTGGACATAATGATAATAACAGGAGAACCTGTTTATCCTGGAGTCTTGGTCAGCGCAAAAATCATCGGCGTTCTTCAAATGAAAGACCAAGGAGAAAGCGACGATAAAATCATAGCTGTTTACGACAAAGACCCGAGATATAAAAAAATAAATTCAATCACGGATTTGGCGCCGCATTTTCTTGACGAATTGAAACATTTTTTTGAGACCTACAAAGAACTGGAACAAAAGGAAGTAAAGGTTCTCGGAATAAAAGGAAAAGACGAAGCAATGAAATGCGTGAAGAAAGGAATTGAAATGTACAGGAAGAAGTTCAAGCGGTGATTTTTGAAGATACAAAAATCCAATCTAATATTAACGTGCAACCTGGTTCTGTAAAATTTCTTGCAATAGTTGAAGGTAACGATAAATTTCTTTGTAAGTTAATCTTTTCTTGACAGAAAGGAAAACTAAATAAGCGACATTTTTATTCTTTTTTCAAGGACCCATAGTTTAACGGACAGAATGACAGGCTTCGGCGAGGAAGTTTGCGAGACATTTTCATTTATCGCGA
>CAZAOW010000035.1:3915-6245 GCA_964487075.1 Candidatus Woesearchaeota archaeon
GACAGAATGACAGGCTTCGGCGAGGAAGTTTGCGAGACATTTTCATTTATCGCGAGCTGGTTTCGGAGCAACCTGTAGGCGGAGGTTCAATTCCTCCTGGGTTCATTTTTCCACCAAAAAATCAGCGAAAAAACAATATTAACTGGCAAACAAAATTTTATCAACTGCAAATCATCATTAAAAATTTTTACACTCTACATTTTTTAATCAATATTGAAACATTTTTATATTCAAAAAACATTTATCACTTATAAAAAAGGTGCATAATGAGATTTGACAAAAAGTTTTGGGCGACTGCTTTCACGCTTTCCGGGACTATAATCGGCGCGGGAATTTTGGGAATGCCGTATGTTTTTTCAAAATCAGGATTTGCTTTGGGGGTTTTCTGGCTTGTTTTTCTCGGATTGGCGACTCTTTATGTAAGTCTCTGCCTTGGCGAAATAACATTAAGGACGAAGAAAGTGCATCAGATTCCGGGATATGCTGAATTTTACCTCGGCAAATGGGGAAAGAAAATAATGCTGTTCGCGATGTTTTTCGGAATTTATTCCGCGCTGCTGGCTTACTTAATCGGAGAAGGCGAAAGTTTTTCCAAACTGTTCTTCGGAAGTTTCAAATATTCAATTCTTTTTGCAATCGGATTTTGGTTTGTGATGACGCTTTTCCTCAGAGAAGGAATTGACGGACTGAAAAAAATAGAATTTCGGGGGGTTTTGCTAACGATTTCAATAATACTTTTCACGTTTTTATTTTTCTTTCAAGAGATTAAAACGGAAAACCTTGTTTCCGTGGATTATTCAAATATTTTTGTGCCGTTCGGCGTCGTGCTTTTTGCGCTTCTCGGTTTCTCGTCAATTCCGGAAATGAGAATTGAGATTATGGGAAAAGAGCGAAAACTGAAGAAAGCGATAATCGTGGGGACAATTATTCCAGTCGTGCTTTATCTTATTTTCACGATGACCTTTCTCGGCGTCTTTGGAAAAACTGTAAGCGAAGTTGCAACAATTTCTTCGGACAGTTTTATTCCCGTTCTCGGAATTTTCACGATGATGGCGGCGTATTTTGTTCTCAGTTTTTCTTTATTGAATGTTTTTGATTATGATTTAAACACAAGGAAAAATTCTTTTCTTTTTGTTTCGCTCGTCCCGATTTTGATGTATCTTATTACAGCGACATTTAACCTTGTAAGTTTTGTGGATATTTTGGGAATTGCGGGAGTTGTTACAGGAGGATTGACTATAATGATAATTCTTCTCATAAACATCAGGGCAAAAGTTTTAGGAAACAGGAAGCCGGAATTTTCAATTCCGATGAACTGGTTTATCTTCGCGATTTTTGCGGCGGTTTTCGCGATGGGCGTTGTTTTTGAAATTCTGAACATTTATTTAAGATGAATCTTGTTAAAGAATTTTTTAGATTGTATAATCCCATACAACAATACTTAAAAATAGTTTTACTTTCTTTTGAAATGAGAACTTCCAGAAGAGATTTGTTAAAGTTTCTTGGCGTATCTGGCGCGGGATTTTTATTTGGAGGATGTCCTATTTCTTTAGATAATTTAAAGTATTTTTCAGAGCATAGGGATGAAATTCAAGGGTTAATAGAACAAAGGAAACACGATGCTCAAAAAAAGAGAAACGTTAAGATAATTTATGAAGAACTTCCAAAACACGTTTATGGTTTTAGAGTTGAAGGAGAAATAAATGTTACCGCCAGATTTGTTGAAGGACCCATGAGGGGCGAGAAATATAGTCAAACTTCCTCCATTGATGAAGTTGGGAGGGGAATTTTCTTAAATAACAGATTTATCACCACTTATCACACAATAAATTTGTTTATTAATTCTTTAGAATTGGACGGAGAATACCCCACACCTTTAGGAAAGATAAAGGTAATTGACAGAAAAGAAAATTCCAAAAAAATTTCTATTGGCGGCAGCCCTTTATTGGAAGTTTATTCCGACTCTAAAAGAGATGTTGTTGTTTTTGATGTTCCCAGAGAATTAGATATCCGAGAATTTCCCTGTAAACCGGATTTTCATCCAAGACTTGGAGAAGAGGTTTATATTGTTGGAAACCCTCTTTTGAGAGGGGTTAGTATAAGGAAAGCGAATATATCCAGACTTTCTCTTTATGAAACTTCCTCTACACCTGCTGAAAAAAACGCTTTTTTTGAAGTTGATAAATCTCTTATCCCCGGAGATTCTGGAACGCCCGTTATTAATTCGGATTTTGAACTCTTAGGGTTATCTTCAAACTTCAATTATGATATGGGATTGGGGTATGTTGCAAGAATAGAAAATTTTCTTCCAGGACTGAAATGATTTATTT
>CAZAOW010000036.1:0-6180 GCA_964487075.1 Candidatus Woesearchaeota archaeon
CAATAGTGTTTAGTTCTTTAAACTTATCTCTAGCAAAAAAATTAACTTCGCTTTTGTTGACATTAAAAAGTTTTGTACCTTTAGGAGTTAAAGACCATACGCCAAAACTAGAATTTTCAAGAGCACCATAATTTTTTAAATATGTCCTTGTCCAAGCAAGCCTATAACTAAACTTAGTTCTGTTCTTCCTATGAATTTCGTTTAAATCATTTTCTGAGAGATTTAATATTTTTGTAACTTCATCTTCCATTTCAGAAATAGAGGCAGAACCGCCTAACTTATGTAGTGCCTGTAAAAGTGCATCGTACATCTCATCGTGTTTTGGAACTGCCATAAATAAATTAAGACATTTCGTTTTTAAGGATTGTTGTAGTTTCTAAAAGACACAATCTCTCTAAAAAATCAATAAATAAAAAAAATAAAAATCATTTACTTACCTGTCCATCGTGAAGACATGGTATATTGAATAAAGAGCCGCAAGTCCGACCAAGTCGTAAACTATTTTGACAACCAAAGGCCAGCTTCCGAGAAGCGATTCCACAAGATTGTAGTTCATAGCGCCGACAAGACCCCAGTTCAAACCGCCAACGATTACGAGAACCATGGCAACCCAGTCAATTACTTTCATCATTATTTTACCTCCTTTTTTTGTTTAACTTTATGTTTTGTATATGGGAAAGGGATATAAAAACCTAACTGAAAAGAAAGATTTATAAACATCTTACATATATTTATGTGTATGAAAATTAGTAAGGAAGACCTGTTAAGAATAAACAGGGGATTTGACGGAAACCTCAGAAGCGATTCCAGTCTGGATTTCGCCTTGGAAAAAATTGAAAACAAAAAACTTGGCGAATACAAGAAACTCGCCTATTTGACAAGAGCAATCCTTGTTGACCATCCGTTCTCGGATGGAAACAAAAGAACCGCAACTTTCATCGCTTTTAAATTTGCGGAGGAAAACAAGAAAGAAGTTGATAGAGAAGTGTTAGTGCATCAAATAACTTCAATAGCAAAGAATAACATTCACAACATAAGAAACATTGAAAATCGGCTGAAAACCGCAATAAAATAAAGTTGAAAATAAACTTTTCAAACATACAAAGCGATTTGCATACGCATCGCGACGGGAGTTTGCATAATGAAACAATCAGAAATAAAAAAGATAATAAAAAAGTACAAAGACGTATTTGAAATGCTGGAGAATTACGACAAGACGAGAGAATTGCCTTTCAAAAGAAAAAGAATAGATATAACACTTTCAGTTAGAACTATAAACAGATTGAAGAAATTAAAGGAAAAAACAGGGAAGCCCGTTTCGCAATTGATTGAAGAAAAATTTAATTGAAACATTTAAAAACTCTTCCACTCTTGAAATTTTGCAAGTCGGACAGTTGACTTCGGGGTCTGTCATTGAATTGACAAGTTTTGGGAAAAATCAAAACTGATTCTGAGCGAAGGTCCGCCCACCACATTAAGGTTGTCTTTCGAAAGGAAGATTCTTGTGAAAGAAAGCTCTGCAACAGAAACGACACAGCCCAAATTGAGTCATGAAGCTTGCGCGGAACTTTGAGATTTGGGATTTGATGAAACGGGCATCTCAACCGGTGCAACCTCACAGAGGGCTTAGTTGAATGTCAACATGTTTCGTCCGTGAAAACGGGAAACAACAGAAGGTGGCCTACGTCCGACTTGCGTCTTTAAAAGAATTAATCCATTTCAAACTCTCGCCAAACAGTTCATCTTCTTTTCCTTCTTCCGTGAAGTCATGGGAAGCTCCTTTTATTTCCTTGTATATATTCCTTGATTTTAAATATTCCAAATTCTTTTTCCATCCCAATTTAAAATTGTTTTTTTCAGCCATAAATATTGCACACGGCTTAGTCAGATTTTTCAACAATCTGGTTTCATTTATATTTTCCCAATCAATCTTCAATTGTTTTCCCACAATGAAACTTACACCCCAATTTATCATATAAGATTTCAATTCAGGATAATATTTTATGTTTTCTATTCTTTCCTTCCTCAACGCCAGCGACGGATCCCAAAGAATTAATGAGGTTACATTTTTTAAATCACAATCAAGAACGACAAAACCCAAACTATGACAGCAAATAAAAATTTTCTCGTATTTTCCAGAAAACTCATCTATTACGGAATTTATATCTTCAACAAAAGTTCCTATGCTGCATTCTTCAAGAATTCTCGCTTTTTTCTCGTCCGAATAGAGACTTATTCTCAGTGTGTGAAAGCCCTTTGTCTTAAAAAATTTTGAAGCGTTAAAAACAAGTCTGTGGTCTTTGTTATCAGACAAACCATGTACGAAGACTATTAATTTAGAACAACTATCCTGCATATAATTTAGAGTCCCGTATATTAAATGTCCGTCATTCGTTTGAATCTTTATTTCTTTCTCCATAATACTTTATGGCGTTCCGCCTTATAAAAATTTCTGTAACAACATTTTAAAAAATATTCGTTTTATGTTTCAGGAAACAATTTTTCAACAAGAGAACTTAATTTTGATTCATCATCGTAACAAATTCTTAAACCCAATCCTTTGAAGTCTATAACAATGCACCCTTCAATATTATAATGTGTATCTATGCTTACATATTCGGAATTATTGTTATTTTTCAAGAATTCTCTCGCGATTTTTAATGCATCATCTTTAACATAAACAACACCGTCAAAATCCCTAAATCCCGCAATTGAAGAATACAATACCTCTCCCACCATTACGCATCATGGAGAAGTTTGCTTATAAAAATTATTGTCATCAACATATTTAAAAAAGAATATTAGCTTTATTTTTCGGGAACGTAGCTCAGCGGGAGAGCACATGACTGAAGCTCATGGTGTCGGGGGTTCAACTCCCTCCGTTCCCATTTTGCGCTCGCTGTCGCTTGCGATATTGACTTGCTCAAAACTGACTTCGTCAAGTTTTTCGCCAAAAGGAAAAATATTAATCCAAAAATCAATTTTATTGTCTGTTAATAATGAACACTTTAAAATAAAAAGTTTAATTTACAGTTAATCTGGTTTTTGATTTGGTAGTCTGGAACATAAATATGTGAGCGAAGCGAACGAAGTTTATTCTTGTTTCTTTTTCACAAGCCAATCATTGACTTTTTTCAAACAAACTTTTTGATCGCGGAAAGTCAGTTGTTTTACAGCTTTCCAAAAAGGAAGCCATTTGTATCCCGAATGTTCATGCTTGTCAAAGATTATTTCTTGTTTTTTTATTTCGGCAGAATAAAGAGAATAACTTTGTCCGACGATTCCTTTCCGTTCAGGGATTTTGTTTTTATATTTGTATTTTCCGTGAACGTTGAATTTTTTTATCTTTATTGCTTTCGCGCCGGTCTCTTCTTTTAATTCCCTTTTTACCGCCTCAAACGGATTTTCTTTTTCTTCCAAACCCCCTTTCGGAAATTCCCATCCGCTCCAATTCCGTTTTCTTTTCAGAACAAGATAAAAAATCCTGTTCTCCGATTTTGCATAAGTTGCGATGAAAACGGTTTTGCGATATTTTTCAGTCATCTCGGTTTCATTCTTCCCCATTTTTCAAGAGCCTGTTTCAATTCCAGATTATTCGGACGTTTTGCAAATTCTTCAAGAGAAATTTTTTTGTTCACAGATTCAATCGCCTGCATCGTCGCTCTCGCTCCCGCCCTCGTGCCTTTCGGATGTCCATGAATGCCGCCGGAAACAAGCATTACCATTTCTTTTCCGTAAATATCCATGACATCGGGAACCAAGCCGGGATGCAATCCTCCGGAAGTTACGGGAAACGCTGATTTTATTTTTCCCCAATCCTGTTCAAGAAGAATTTTTTTGTAAGGTTTTACATGTCTTTCTCTCAGGATGTTTGCGACGGACAAAACTTCTTCTCTGCTTCCAACGAGTTTTCCGACGGCAGTTCCGGAATGAATTTGGTCAACTCCTGCAAGTTTCATGATTTTAGCAAGGAATTCCATTGTAATTCCGTGTTTTTCGTTTCTGTCAAAAGCAGCGTGCATCGCGCGATGCGCGTGAATCGCCATTCCCATATCTCCGAGAGTTTCCCTTAAAGTTTGCACCGCTGAAACGCCACAAGTTACGACGTCAATCATCGCGTACTTAAAACCGTGTTCGTGCAAAAACTTTGCGCGGCGTTTCATTTCTTCAACTTCTCCCGTAATATTTATGAAGGCGTCTTTTATTTCTCCGGTTTCTTTCTCTGCTTTATCGCGCATTTTTGACATTAACTTTACGCGGCGATAAAATTCATTGAACTTTGTTGATGTAAGATTTTCGTCGTCCTTTACGCAATCAAAACCTCCGAGCCAAGTTTCAAAGGCAATCCGGGAGTGCTCTTCGGCGGAAAAACCAATTTTTGGTTTTGGAACAGCTCCTGTAAGTGGACGATTATACACCTTGAAATATTTTCTCAATCCTGAAATTCCAAGATTAGGACCCGGGAAATATTTTATATAATCATGAGGCAAAGAAACATCAATTAGTCTCAGATTTTCCAGGGCTTTCATGCCGAAAATATTTCCCGCAATTCCTGAAAGCAGTTGCGGTTCGTTTTTCTTTTCCCATAAATCAAAAGGGTAAGCAACATGAACAAAATTTCCTTCAATCTTGTAAGCTGTCGCCATAAGTTTTTTCATCCTTGCAGGAATTTTGAATAAAGTCGTCCAAGTTCCTGTTGAAGATTCCGAGGCAATTCGGCCTATAGCATCTTCTTTCGTAATTCCTTTCGCAGGTTGGAAATAAAAAAGAACTTTCAAGTCATTTCTTTTCGGCTTGTATTTCAAATCAATGAAATCGTGATACCATTCAACTTTTTTTGACATCTTATCTCTTTTTTAAAACAAAACTTTCTTTTACGTCTTCAATAACAAAACCAAGATTATAAATTTTCTCCCTTAATTCGTCGGATTTTTTCCAATTCTTTTCTTTTCTCGCGTTTTCTCTTTCTTTCGCAATTTTTTTTATTTGTTCAGGTATTTCTCTTTTTTCAAATAAACCCAAGGCAAAAACTTCGTCCATTTTTTTTGCCGTTCGGAATTTTCCTTCCGCCTTTTCGTCTCTCAGCAAATTCCACAAAATTTGCAGACCCAAAGGCAGATTTAAATCGTTTTCCAGCGCTTTTGCAAATTCGGAAATGCATTTTTTGTTTGTTTTTTTGTCGTCTTTTAATTCAAGAATTATATTCTTTAGTCTCTCCAACGAGTTTCTAGAAGATTCCAGATTTTCAAAAGAGAACTCCAAGGGTTTTCTATAATGAGTTCCGAGACACAAGTAGCGAAAATCCCTCGGTGAAAATCCTTTTTCTTTCAAGTCTTTGAGAGTATAAATATTTCCGAGCGATTTTGACATTTTCCCTTCTTTCATATTCAAAAAAGCGCCGTGAATCCAATAGTTCACGAATTTTTTCCCGGAATAAGATTCGGATTGCGCGATTTCGTTTGTGTGATGCGGAAAAACCAAATCCATCCCGCCGGTGTGAATGTCAAAATGCTTGCCGAGGATTTTCATGGACATGGCTGAACATTCTATATGCCAACCGGGTCTGCCTTTTCCAAACGCGGCGTCCCAAAAAACTTCCTTGTCCTCTTCGGTGTGGAATTTCCATAATGCAAAATCTCTTGGATTGCTTTTATCATATTCGTCGCTTATAATTCTTGATTTTGTCGCTTCAATTTTTTTTAAACCGGCAAGTTTTCCGTAATCTTTGCATTTGGAGATGGAGAAATAAATTCCGTCGGATGTTTTGTACGCAAATCCTTTTTCCAAGAGTTTTTTTATTATTTTAACCATTTCAGGAATTGACTCCGTGGCTCTTAGAATCTTGTTTGCTTTTATCACGTTAAGACTTTCCAAATCTTCCAGGAAAATTTTTTCGTATTTTCGCGTCAGTTCTTTTAAGGAAATTCCTTCGGAGTTTACCCTCTTTATTATTTTGTCGTCAACGTCTGTGATGTTCATCAAATGATTTATTTTAAATCCGAGAAATGCGAGACTTCTTTTCAAAAAATCGTTCAAAAGGTTTGTCCTGAAATTTCCTATGTGCGCGAAGTCGTAAACAGTCGGACCGCAAGAATACATCCCGACAACGTTTTTTTTAATCGGCTTGAAAATTTCTTTTTTTCTTGTCAGAGTATTGTATAATTTAATCATGTAAAAACC
>CAZAOW010000037.1:0-5773 GCA_964487075.1 Candidatus Woesearchaeota archaeon
TTCTAGCAGTTTGCATTATTGCCGCATATTTTTTATTTTCCCTGAATCCCGTAAAAGAATTCATGAACTCCGTCGGAGAAAACTATTTTGGAATTTCCATAGCTGGTTTTTTATTTTCCTTCGGTTTCACAACGCCTTTTGCAATCGGCGCTTTCGTTACGATGAATCCTCAAAATATTTTTCTTTCTGCAATCATAGGAGGTTTTTTTGCGATGCTTGCAGACTTGACTATTTTCAGCGTAATAAAAATGTCTTTCATGGACGAGTTCAGAAGACTCGGGAAAACAAAAACCATGAAGAATTTAATTTCCCTTGAACCGAGCATGAGCGAAAAAATGAAACATTATCTCTTTTATATTTTTGCAGGAATTATAATTGCTTCTCCGCTGCCGGACGAGATAGGAGTTACGATGCTTGCCGGATTCGGGCGAATAAAAATAATTCCTCTTGCGTTTTTGGGCTTTGTTTGCAACAGCGTCGGGATTTTAATAATGCTAAGTTTGTAGAAATCTCAAAGCTTCAGTCCGTAATCGCTAGCATTTTTTATATTTTTTTCGTGCTGGTCCATTTTTCCCGCGGAAAGACATTTGTAACACGGATGAATCGTTCCGTCTCTTTCTTTTACTCGGAGGGTTCCTTTGCAATCCTGACATACTGTTTCCATTGAAATCAGAGCAGATTCGGTTATTTAAGCATTGTTGCTTTGGTTTAGATGTTTGAAACACCCTCGGTTGTCAATTTATTGATGAACGTGTAAGTCAATTTTTAGATTGACGCCCTAAGCATTTAATTTATTAAATGATTTGAAAGTTGCGAAGCAACGCCCCGACATAGGTGGAATTCCCAAGATTTTATTCAAATTTAGTTTTCTGTTTTGATAAAGAATTATTTGACAACAGTTTCTAATAAATTTCTATAAGTTCTTCTATGTAACCCTGCAAGAAACCTATTTTGCCTATCTTGTTTTTCTGCTTCATAGTGAAGACCAATTAATGCTCCTAATCTATCATCACCCATTGTACCAAAAACTTCTTGTAATCTTGTTAAGACAGATTTTAATTGTCCGGCTGAAACAACATAAATTCTTGGATCCCCATATTCTCCAGATATCTTTAACTTTGGAGATTTTAAACCATCTCCACTTTCAGGATAAACTAAATTAACAACATCCTCAGCAATGCTTAATGTCGTTCTAGAACGTGGAGCTTGAGCATAACTTGCATCTACACTTACAGATCCATTTAATCCAAAAACAACTACTGGTGTATAATTGAAACCATTTTTTTTGGAGTGGATTGATCTTCCAGTAAATCCGGTATCGCCCATTTTAAAATCTTCACAATAAACCGTCCTTTGATTGTCTCTTGTTTCTAATTCCTTTGGTGTTAAACCAATGCTTTGTATGAATGGGTTAACTAAACTTAGAAACTTTTGTTCTGCAGCTTGCCTTAAATCATAACCGCCTTTTTCATCAGCATGTATTTGAATTCTCTTAAAATCTCGGTATACTCCTTCTTCACTTAGACTTAAACCAAGTATTGTTCTTCTTCCACTTACATCTTTAATTTCCATAATTTTCCCACTAATATTGTATTCATAAATCTTTCCATTATAGTAACTTTATAGTGGTGCTATATTTTAATTCTACGCCCCGACCGAGATTTGAACTCGGGTCTCCACCGTTCCCTAGGCAATTTTTTAAAAATTGCCGTTGCCAGTCATTCAAGACAGAAGTTATCACCTCATCGATTAAACTTCGGCAATGAGAGGGTGGTATCCTTGGCCTCTAGACGAACGGGGCTTTCTATTTCTAAAATAAGAAATTTATTTATAAATTTAACATAACGGAAATCATCCTTCAGAATCAATGCATTGTTTTTCAATCAAACAATTTTCAAAACAAGTTTCCTGTTCCGGTGTTAAAACATCTGCGTCGGGGATTTCGCATTGCGCGTCGCATTCATCCACTTGAACGCTCGTGCATTCTGCCCAAGAATTTGTATCCAGAAATTTAATTTCTTTTTCAAACACGATTCCTTCTCCAAACGCCTGCAAGGCATTTTTGTATCCTAAAGGTTCTTGGTATTCAGAAGGCATTTTTCCAATCAGTTCTCTTGAGATTTTTACCAAACGATTGTAAACTTCAGGTTCAAAAGTGTAATCTGGGCCAGCTTCTGTTCCCCACATGACTTTATCCGGAACAGCTTCAACCAAAGATTTGTAATCTGAGACGGCATCGTTTAGCATTTTGTTATAATTGGAATCAAATTCAGATATGAATGCGGATTTGGACGCTTCTATTGTGCTCTTTTCCAAATCGTAAACTATGTCTCTATTATTTGAATGCGCTATGTGCGCCGCGTCAATACTGAAATAAACATTTTCATTTTCCTGCAGTATTTTTATTACTTTGTTCTTGCTGTTGTCCAAATCTTCGCGATACATATGGATTATAATTTTCTGATTAGGATAGGATTTTGCTATTTGGTCAACTTGGTCTATCTTTGAAGCCACGGGGTGAAACATGAAATTTATACTATTTGATTTCGCCAGGTCAAACAATTGGTTAACTTTCGGGTCGTTGTGCGCGATTTTCCATTCCTGCGTTTCTATTTCCCCCAACCCCTGAATAAAATCACTTCCGACAATATTTTTTGTCGCCGCTAAATTTCTGGAGTAGATTGCAGTGAGTTCGTCTCCGACGAGAAGTTCAACTTCTTCTCCTCCAAAACCCGGGTTGTAAAATGGCGCGATTCTTTTTGGATATTTTTGAACAGCTGCGATGACATATCCAAGTCCGTTTTCTTTAATCAGGGAATTTTCTTTTGGCTCGCCCGAGAAAGTATAAAATCCTATGAGCCAATTCACTCCGTTCCTGTCCAAGTTTGAGAAATATTTTTCAAGAGGATACCCTTCTCCAACCTGTTCCGAAGTCGCATAAAGAGGTCCGTTGTAAGCGCCGTCATAAGTCAGCGTCGGATAAATAATCTTGAAAACGCCATCAACTTCCGCTGTTTGTTCCGAAGAATTCGCTTGAGATACTTGTTCTTCAAGTGCAGGCAATTTCTCTTGCAAAGCTTTTTCAGAATTGCTTGAATTGTAAAAATAAACACCAAATGCAATTACCGCGATTAAAAACACTGTCGCGAAAATCATCCACTTTTTCATCATAGTTTTATGTGAGTTCGTATTATAAATTTATTCCTAATCTGTTGCAATATCTTTAAATAATCCCGATAGTCTTTTTAGAAATGCAAAAAATAATTCGCCGTACTTTAAGCATCCTGTTTTTTCTCCTCGGATTGTTTTCTTTTTTTGCATTCGCCGGAAGCGCAGGAAACATTGAGCAACTGGGAATTTCTCTTTGGGCTTTATTTCTTTTTTCGGTTTCCTTCACGATTGTGCTTGTGCTGAATCATTGATTTTTCAATTTGATTAATTTTTATCCCACTCACCCAAACAACCCTATTTTAATGAAGAAAATCTCTCAGCGACTTTTTAGTTGAATGGGTTTGTGAAACTTTTTTTGCATTAACAATTTTTTATTAGCGAAAAATCTGGCGAAGCCTGTTTTGAGCATATCAATAAAGCGAGCCGAAGGCGAGTGTTACATCTCAATAATTATTTAAACTTCTTCGCGGTTTTTTATTAATGGAATTATCAAAAAGGGAAAAAAAACTTCTCGGCGTTTTTGTTCTCATTTCAATAATTATTCTCTGGGCTTTGCTGCTTTTTTATCTTCCGCCGACGGAAATAATTGACACAATCGGCGTGCAGAACGGATACATTTTGACTTTTTTCGCGGCGCTTTTGGGCGGAACGTCTGTTCTTTTTCCTTTTCCGTATTATCTTGTTGTTTTCACTCTCGGCGCAGGAGGATTGAATCCGTTTCTCCTTGGGATTTTTTCCGGCGTTGGGTTGATGGTCGGGGATTCAACTTCTTACCTTCTTGGTTACAGCGGAAGAGAAATAATAACCGGAAAACTTGCGACGGCTTTTAATAAAATTCACAACTGGGCTTTGCGGAAACCGAAATGGGTAATGCCTTCTTTGCTTTTTTGTTACGGTGCGTTCGCGCCAATTCCAAACGACATTGTTGTAATTCCCCTCGGACTTGCAAGATATCCTTTTATAAGAGTCGTAATTCCTTTGGTTTTGGGAAACATGGTTTTCAGCACGATAATCGCTTTCGCGGGCTTGCACGGATTTGAATGGATTTTGAATTATTTTTAAAATGAAGAACGAGAACTTGGAACTAATTGAGGGAATTGATTTTTATTTTGAAAATGGGAACATGGTTTTCACGGAAAAATATCACAAAGACCGAGGATATTGTTGCGAGAGTGATTGCAGGCACTGCCCTTACGGGTTTAAGGAGAAGAAAATGGAGAAAGTTTAAAAACTCCTTTCTTCTTTATGCTTCAGAAATAGAAAATATCTATCACACATCACATCATAGATATCACAGTTCACGTTCACATTCAAATTTTTAAAATTTGAATTGAAGCATTTCAAGACAAGCTTCACTTTGTTAAGCGAAATGCTTTGTCAGACAGCAATGAGAATTGCTAAGATATTTTTCTATTTGAAATTGAAGCCTTAGGTTTCAAAAAATTAAATACATACAAAATAAAATGGCAAAAATAAGTCCTGTATCTATAAAATACATGATACACGCAAAATTTGTCGCAGAAGGCGCCCTTGAGAAACCGGACGTAATCGGAGCAATCTTCGGACAGACAGAAGGGCTTCTTGGTTCGGATTTGGAAATGCGCGAGCTTCAGAAAGAAGGGAAAATCGGAAGAATTGAAGTTGAGCTTGAAAGAAAAGACAAGAAGACAATGGGAACAATTCAAATTCCGACAGCTCTTGACCAGTCTGAAACTACTTTGATTGCAGCAGCTATTGAGACGATTGAAAGAGTCGGTCCGACGGACGCGCAGATTGAAGTTGAAAAAATTGAAGACGTGCGCGGCAGCAAAAGGGATTACATAATTCAAAGAGCCAAGAAATTCATGCAGGAACTTCACGGAACAACTGATTCAAGAGAGATTTCAAGAGAAATCAAAGAACACACGAGAACTTCCGATATTTCGGAATACGGCGAGGAAAAACTTCCTTGCGGTGATTTATCGGGAAATGAAGTTATTGTAACGGAAGGAAGAGCAGACGTTTTGAATTTAATAAGAAACGGAATCAAGAACGTAGTTGCAATGAACGGGACTAAACTTCCGGAGTCAATAAGAAAGCTGAGTCAGGAGAAGGAAATAATTTTGTTTGTTGACGGCGATCGCGGCGGAAAGTTAATCGCGAGAAATGTCGTTGACAATGCAAGAATCGCCTGGATTGCAGTTGCTCCAGACGGAAAAGAAGTTGAAGAACTTGCGGGAAAAGAAGCTTTGATGGCTTTGAGAAAGAAAGTTTCTGCTGACGATTTTTTCAGAGTGAAGAGGTATTCCTCTTCTTCTGAATTTGAAGAAAGACCAAGGAAAGTTCAAAGAGATGAAAAGCCCGCGGAGATCACGGAAGAGATGAAAGAAAAATTAAGGAAAATATCCAATTCAAACAAGGGAAGCGAGAAAGCAATTATTTTGAATGAAAATCTTGAAGAAATAAAAACAGTTTCGCCGAGAGCGTTGGGCGGAGCGCTGAAGCACGCGGAAAATCCCTTTGCCATCGTGATTGACGGAGTTGTAACGGGTTTTATAGTTGATTCCGCAGAGGAAGCAAACATCAAGATAATTGTCGCGAGCAATTTCGGGGCGACGAGCGA
>CAZAOW010000038.1:0-3171 GCA_964487075.1 Candidatus Woesearchaeota archaeon
TTATTTCCTTCTCAACTCAAACAGCAAAACCGCAATCCCCATCACGAAAAAAATCGTCCCGACGATGTTCGTATCTGTTTTGTTTAGGTTTTCAATTGCGAATCCCGTGATGTTTGTTGAAAAATAAAACGCCGAAGTGATAATGCTCCCGAATGCGACGGCAAATCCAAGAGTTCTTTCTAATCCCTTTCTTCTTGCTGGGAATTTCGAACGATGCTTCAACGATCCGTCTCCAGGATATAAAGTCATAACTCTCGGAAATTTATTTGGTTGAATCCACTCTTTGTATAAAGTTGTAAAAATTCTTTTAATCGGTCCTTCTCCTATTCTATAAGAAGTAATTCTTCTGTCTCTCGGCGTTCTTTGATAGTCTTCAACCATTTTTATTAAACGTTTTTTCGTTTTATATTATTTTCCTTTTTACTTCTTCATTCAACCATTTCTGCCACTCAGGAAAAACCCTGTTGCTCAAAGGCAATCCTGTTTCTTCTGTTATCTTGTCGGAGATTTTGTGAAACGCGTCGTTGGAAAAAACGTTGAATCCTGCTTCCAAAATTTCCGGCTTCCCTGTCTTCTCTGCGATTTGAACTATCTCTTCTTTAATTTTCGCTCTTAATAAAATATTGTCGTAAACAGCGTCCCAATTTCCTGCCCATCCTTTGACGTTTGCCGCGATGTCCTTTATCACTTCGGAATCTCCATTAATCAAATCATCGCTCGGCTCCAAAACATCTTTGTCAACATTGTATTTCAGCAAATCCACAAATCCTTTTTCGTCCAAAGGATCTTTCTTCCAGTGTTTTCTTACCTCGGAGAGTTGAACAAGTCTTTTCCACGAATGCAAACCGTCGGCGGATTTTATCGGATTCGCGACGGCGATTATGTCCGTTGCCTTGAAGCTTGTCGTCGGAACTTCCAAATCGTTTACGACACGATCAAAAACTCCGTAAGGGCTTGCTCCGTGAATCGTGCCTGCAACAACATTCGCCAACGCGCCGACTCTCATTGCCTCGTACAATGCTTTCGCTTCCACGCTTCTTACTTCACCGATAATCAAACACGAGTCTCCAAGTCTGAAACTTGTTCTTATTCCGTCGTCCGCTGAAACTTCCGTCGTTGTTCTCAAAAGCGCCGAGCGGACTTTCATCCTCACAATATCATAATTCATTTTTCTCAAAGATTCAATCGGCAATTCCAAAGAATCCTCAATTACAATTACCCTGTATTTTGGAATTATTTCAAGCATCAAACTTCCGAGAAGAGATGTTTTTCCGGAACTTCTTGTTCCCGCAACCAACAAGGTTCTGGAGCCGTCAATTAAAAAACTTAAAAGTCCGGCGGCAAGCGGGCTTATCATTCTGTTTTTTATAAACAACGGCAACGTCCAAGGTTCTTCCCTGTGCCTTCTTATTGCGTAAGTCAATCCGTCGGGACTTAACGGACGTTGTATTATCGCGATTCTCGCTCTCAGATTTCCGATTTCCAGTTGCGTGTCAAGAATAGGATTCGCTTCGTCCAAAGGTCTTCCTGAAATCAGGCGGAATTTCGCAGCCCAAGAATCAACATCTTCCTGACTCGGCAGAATATTCGTCGTGCATTCGTCAAAATCCTGATGCCTTACAAAAATATTTGTTTCCGGAATCGGCGCGTTCAAAAAAATATCCTGAAGTTTTTTATCAAGAAGCAAAATTTCAATCAAGCCAAATCCGATTGTGTGCCTTATTAAAATTCTCGCCAGCTTGTTCATGTTTGAATAACTGAGATGCATTCCTTTTGTTCCTGCAAGATCCTGAAGCAAATCCTTTGATATGTTGAAAAAAACCTGCCTCGTTCTTTCAGTGTCTGTGAATTCTTCCGCCCTCGGCTGATGCTCAATCAAAACAGTTCTTGCCAGATTCAAAAGAAGGTTGTGCTCTTCGCTCAAAGAATTTTCCGGAGGAACGATATGATAAATTAACCTGGACTCGTTTTTCTTTTTCAAAATCGTAACGACTGATTCGTCGTATTCGCCCTCGGCGATTTTGTATTGGCTGACAATTTCCGCGTCGTCGGGAAGGTCAAAAACAAGTCTCGTGTAAGTAAAATTTGGAATCACGTCTGCCTTGAAAATTTTTCCGTAAATATCCCTTGTCCCTTTTTGATAATTTTCCATGAATGGAATTGCATTTTGAATCATCCTTGTTTTTTCAAGAAGAGTCTGAATTTTTTCAAGAAGAACAAGATAATTCTTCTGGTCTATCTTGAACTCCGCGGAGATTTTGTCAAAAAAAATGTTGCTTTCAATTATAAGTTTTTTTATTTCGGCGTAAGCTGAAACAGGATCTTTTTTCAGCAAAAAAAGAAAAGTGAAAATCTGATTGTATCTTTGGGAGAAAAATCTCTGATGCGAAGTTATGAGTTTTTCCTGGCTGAGAATTTTCTCCTGTTTTATGAGATAGACATAAAGCTGCGCAATTTCCAGAAGCATTCCCGTCTCCTTGAAATCATAATTGTAATTTTTCTGCTGCACAAGAACTATTCTTGAAATGTTCGGGTTCTCAATAAGAACGTCAATTGTTTTTTCCATGACTTCTCCGGAATCCGCGATGCTTGGAACAAACGGCGCCCCGAGATAATTTATATAAGCAACGTCCTCCCCCCCTTCTCTCTCAACTTCGTAAGAATAAATCTTCGCTCCTTCTTTAAATTGCATGTTAATGCGATTTTGTGCAAATCGTAAAATTTAATTTGAATTGCATTTTAATGTGTTTTTGAAAATCGTAAAGTTTGGTTTAAATTGTGTCTTGGATTTTCTTTGAATAAAAATGAATCAGAACTTTAAAATATTTTGTATGTGGAAAGCACAACAAATTTAAACTATTTTCGCCTTGATTTTTTATGGATGGTGATTATCAAAATCAGGGAGGATTTTCTGGGAATTTTCGTTTAAAAGATTTGGAGGAAAAGCAAAACGTTCTTCGCGACCGCCTTTTGCTTGTCGGACAAAATCTCGTGGATTCCAGAGATGAGCATTCAGAAAAAATTCTCGGTTTGAGGAAGGAGATGGAAGGATTAAAACATGACATTGAAAGAATCAAATCTTTCATTGAGATTATCTCGTCGGAACTCGGAAAATGCGCCAAAAAAGACGATTTGGAAATTCTAAAAAAGCAGGCGAAAATGTTTCAGCCG
>CAZAOW010000038.1:3271-5659 GCA_964487075.1 Candidatus Woesearchaeota archaeon
ATAATGGGCGTTCTTGAACAAATCGGACAAATGCGAAGTCAGGGAATGGAAGATGAAGAAATAGTGAGAAAATTGCAGGAGCAGGGAATTCCGCCAAAGGCGATTTCAGATGCGTTGAATCAGGAGCAAATAAAAAAAGCAGTTGCAGACGAATATTCTCCGCCAGTTTTCCCGTCTCCCGACGACAATTCTCAATATCAGGCGCCACAAATTAATCCCGGTTACGAACAGCAATACCAACAGCAGGAATATTATCCTCAGCAAGGATATGAGGAATCTTATTCTTCCGGTGGAAGCGCAGATACAAGTACAATTATGGAAGTCGCAGAGCAGGTTTTCGCCGAAAAAACTCAGAAAATGCAAAAGCAGTTGAAAGAAATCTCTGATTTTAAAGTTCTTGCCGAGGCGAAGTTGGATTCGCTTTCCGAGCGATTAAAGAGAATTGAAAATATGATTGACAAAATGCAAGTGGAAATTCTTGAGCGCGTCGGAAGTTTCGGAAAAAATCTTGAAACTGCAAGAAAAGAAATGGACATGATGCAGGAATCGTTCGCGAAAGTTGTTCCATCCCTCGCTGAAAAACACAAAACACATCATGCGCAGCATCAAGTTCATCACGAAGGTCATGAAACTCACCGCGCTGGAACAAAACACAAAAAGAGAAAGTGATTGGAGACAATCGTAAATAAAACGGTTTAGGTATAATTTATTCTCTCATTAATCAGCCGTTTCCTTGATGTCCAAGACTTTTGGCGTAAAGGCTGTTTCCCTGAGGATTAAAAAGCGGCTGTGGAATTCTTCCCATCGCTCCAAGAACCACTATCAAAATTATCCCTGAAATTATTATTGTTGCAAGATTCTGCTGAAACCAAAACCAGAAACTTGAATCCCCAAACTCAAACGAACTTCCCATTATAATCAGGAAAGTTATTCCGCCAAGAGCAATCCCCATCCATGTTAGATTTGAATCTGTAAACAATCCTGTTAAAATTATTCCCGCAAGAATCACTGAAATTCCGATGCCGAGTTTGGGAAAAATATCTGAAAAGAAAATTGGAACAAAATTAAATTGCAACGCCATTAAAGCGGTAGAAAGTGCGATAATTCCGTTGATTCCTTTGTTTTCTTCAAAGATTTTTGTCCTCATCAATATTCCGAAAACAAGCGCGAATATCAAAAGAAAAGGAAGAACGTAACTGAAAACCCCCAGCTGTTCCCATTGGCTTAAAAGGTTTCCAAAAGTTCCTCCGTTAAATCCGTAAGTCGCCAAAAAAATCACCCCATTGAACATGCGAATTTATGGTAAAATTTGTTTAAATATATTTCTCTATTGGACTTCTTCTTTTCAAATTAAATTTCCTTTCTATTTTCCTGCTTTTGACGTCGTCCATACAAGCACGAGCGCACCGACGATTGCTGCGAAGAATAAAACGTTTGTCCAAAATGTCGCGCTCCACGAAGAATAAAAAATAAAATCAATAGTGCTGTTCAAAAATTCAACCCTCAAACCAACAGCCCAGAACACCGCAACGACTACTGCAATTATTAAAACAATTCCGAGGAGTCTTTTTATCCCGTCGCTTAATTTCGGTTCCCCACCGAGAGTGAATCCCCAAAGCAAAAGCCCGACGAACATTGTAACAATTGCTATTGTCAAAAATAAAATCAGGTTTCCGACGACAATTTTTGGAAAAACCGCGCCGACAAAAATTAAACCCACGACAAAAGATGTGAGCGCGTTAAGCTGGTGTCTTTCTCCGAGAATTTTCGTTTTTTCAAGAATTGCATAAAGAAGGAAAAAAATCAGCAAAAACGGCAAAATAAATTTCGCCACGATGTCTGTCTGCAAAAATGTTTCTACCGCCATCAATAAAATTGTGGAATTTTGTTTAAATATATTTCTGTTGTCGGCTAAAAATTGACTTCAAAGAGAATTCAGAGGGATTAATGCACAATAAATTAACAGCATAAATCGGCAATGAAATTCCAAGACGCTCGCTTCGCTCGCGTTCCTTTGCGCTACGCAAAATTGATGGGAAAATATTAGTATGGAAAAAATTGATGTTTATTTATAAGAGATCTGTGGCACAGCCCGATACAAAACCGCGCGGATTTCTCGTCGGCGAATTAGAGCTTTTTCCCAAGAATTTATTCCGGAATCTCTTCAACGCCCTGGCTCGGCAAAGCCGCCTTGCTTATTACAAAAATATCGCTTATCGCCCTGACAAATTGGTGCGGAATTATTACTCCTCTCGCGCCGGAAATCAGCGAGGTCATGCCGCCGGAAACCTTGATTCTCCATCCGTCTATTTTATTCTCGCTCAAATTCGCTTCCTCAATCTCGCCGAAATAGTCTCCGGAATCCGTATAAACCCTTGCCCCGATGAC
>CAZAOW010000039.1:0-4384 GCA_964487075.1 Candidatus Woesearchaeota archaeon
CTAATGCGACAATCTTATCAAGAATCGTTGGACTTACTGTAACTATGCGATTCTTAAGCCAATTTACATAAGCTGCGCCGTCTTTAAAAAAAACATAAAAAGAATTTTCCCCTATTCCGGGAAGAACTTGAGCAAAATATGACGCACGGGTATCTGTAATTCCTAATTTGTTACTCCCATATAAATACTTCTCTTCATATTCATCAAGAAAAACCTGAAAAGTTAGCTCATAGGGTATTTTTCTAGATTCGAAAAAATCATTCGTCATTTTAACAAGTTTATTTTCTTTAATTTCTCTTTCCGTCAATCCTTCAAGTTTTACCATCATTAAGTTTCCTAAAATACATTTATAAATACTTTTGTTTAAATCCTTTTCATGGACAACTACGAAAAACTTCTTGACGAGGCGTTTAAGAAAGTAAAATCTGTTTCAGGAAATGCCGAGAGATTTGAAATTCCAGGCATAAGCGGGCATTTTGAAGGCAAGAAAACAATATTGACAAATTTTTTCCAGATTGCCGAACACTTGAGGCGGGATTCCGTGCATTTTCAAAAATTCCTTTTGCGCGAACTGGCAACGCAAGGACAAAAGGATGGCGACAGGTTTATTTTAAATAATAAAATCCCGAGCGAAAAAATAAACGAAAAAATAAATCAATACGCAAAAGAATTCGTGATTTGCAGGGAATGCGGAAAACCCGACACGGAGTTGATTAAAGAAGACAGGTTGACTTTCATAAAATGTTCTGCGTGCGGTGCGAAGCACAGTGTTAGAGGGAAAATTTAAACGCCTTTCCAATAACCGATATGAATCCTGTCGTATTTGCATCTTGAATCAATGCCTTTTCCGTCGCTGTCTTCAGAATTAATAAATCGCTCCATCTTTTCTCTTGACAATCTTATAACCCAAAGTTGTTTTCCCTCATAATTATAGGGAGAGATATTTTCAGGGTGTCTTCTCGCATTTATTCCAAGTTCACACATTTTACCATGCGGACTTTTATTATCAACAACACTTATTCTTAACCTTCCGTTGATATTTTCAAAATCAAAATCCTTGTATCCATTCTCTCTCAGAAATTTCACGTCTTCATCAAGAAGAGTTGCATTCGGTCCTTGGCTGAAAATCGCTTTCATAAAAATAATTTCTCCGCCGATTTAAATAAATTTCGTGTTTTCTGCGTAAAACAAACCTTTATGAGATTTCCATATTCAAATGGAGAGTCTCATTTTACTACAAGAAGGTTTAAAAAACAATCTTCATTCATATTAAATCTTAAATCCAAAAGGAGGTAAAAAATGGCTAAAGAAACACTTGAATTTTATGACGTAAAAAGCAAGAATAAATTCAAAGCAACCGAATACAGAATAGTAGTTAAGGGTGGAAGATCCTTTGCAGTCACAAAATCAAAATCCGGTCCTCACGAATGCTGGAGAGTTGTATCAAAAGATTTTGCTGCAAAAAATAAGTAGTTTTTTAAGGACGATTGACAAAGAAGATCAAACTAATGGGACTTTGTGTCCTAACGGTGTCTTACCATGTATTTGAAAATACACAAATCTTATAGGGAAGTCGTTGCAGTCTGCGATTCTGAATTGGTTGGAAAAAAATTTGAATCGGGAAAATTTCAGCTGGACATAAAAGAGAATTTTTACAAAGGCGAGAAATTATCCGAAGAAAAGATAATTTCCGAAATGAAACGCATGATTCGCGAAGACGCCACGTTTAACATTGTCGGCGAGAAATCTGTAAATGCCGCGATTAAAGCCGAAATTATTTCTTCGGATTCAATTGGAAAAATCGCGGGAATTCCGTTTGCGATGTTGCTGGGTTGAAAAACAAAATATATTTAAAGATAGGGACAGAACTATGAAAATGGAAGAAATGATTACAATACCTAAAAAAGAATACGAAAGATTGAAACTTCAAGCCAACGTTGACGTTGAACTTTTGGAGCAATTAATTGGCAGTTTTAAAGACATTAAAGAAGGAAGAATTAAGAGAGTCAAGTAAGTTTGTCTTTATCAATTAAATTCCCTAATTCTCGTTTAAACAAATCCAACAATAATTTTATAGTGTTAATCACTTTTTGCTGGTCTTTTTTATCGCTGATTCCAACCATGAACACGGATTCCAAATCGTCGTAAATCAAATAATAAATTCTATAATTTTCATATCTTTTTTCCCTGAACCATCTGACTCCCAAATGCTTCCCCGATGGGGATTTTCAACAAGCTCGTCTTCAATTTTATCAACTCTCTCCTGAAATTTCTTGTCAAATTTGGCTAACTCTTTTTCAAATCTTTCGGAACGATATATTTTGAATTTCATGTGTCCTCTTATTTTTATAAAAGAAATTTGCATTTAAAAAATGATTTTAAAAAAGTCAAAATTAATTGCAAGAAATCTCTGGGATTCCATTTGCGATGTTGCTGGGTTAGGAATAAGTGATCCTGTCAAAGTCTTTTGGTTCTGGTTTTCTCCCAAGATAAATCTCCGGGATTTCTCCAAAATCAATTAAAATATCATTACTCTCTGGTGCCTTAAGTTGAAGATAAATCCTGCCTTTATCAGCAAATCCTCTTACCAATTTAAATTCTCTAAATAAGTTATCCTTTCCTTCAAAACATTTTTCTTGCAGACCTGTTTTTGCGATTTCCCTTACACGTTCATTTGGGTCTAAAAACGCCATTTGGACTAAATCAAGCATAGGCCGATAAAATCTGGCGTCTTTGTAATCACTAAAATTTAAAGCGTTCATAAGAAAACCTATAAATATTAATTTATAAATCTTCTTACACAAATTTTATAATCCTTTTCTTCTTTCCTAAAAAATGGACAATATAACCCATTTGGTTGTTTCTTATTTTTTAGGAAAATATCTGATGAGCATAGGATTGATATTTCAAAAAATAGAATTTTGGACATTTGTTCTCTGGGGGGGGTTCTTAATAGATATAGACCATTTATTTTACTTTTTTGGAAAATACGGAAAACTCGGATTAAAAAAATTAGTGAAAAAATGGTGGGAATATGGAAAAAATATGCGACCCGGTTTTTACATTTTTCATTCTCCTGAATTTACATTGCTGTTAATGTTCCTGAGTTTTTTCAATAAAATAATTTTCGTAATGTTTCTCTCGCAAATTTTGCATTTAATCTTGGACATTATTCCTCATTACATAGTCCACGGAAATTTCATTTTCATAAAAAAGTGGAGCATAATTCACAATTTAACATAATTTTATAAACGAATTTTCTCTTTCTCTTTTCATGTCCTACAATTTCAAAAAGAAAAATAATTCCGACGAAGAAGAACAGAAAGTCGCTCGCGCGCCTTTGCCGAGAGGAAAGGAAGTAATAGGAATTATTGAACAGCGCCTCGGCGGAAACAAAATGATGGTTGCTTGTCTGGACGGAAAAAAACGGAATTCCCGTGTTCCCGGCAGACTGAAAAGAAAATTATGGCTTCGCCCGAACGACGTCGTGATTGTGGAACCGTGGGAGTTGGATTTTGACAAAGGCGACATAATTTTTAAATATCGCCCGAATCAAATTGAATGGTTGAAACAAAACGGACATTTGAAAACGGAAGCAGGCGGGTTCTAATTCTTATCTAACTGTTCTTTTATCTGTTCCAAATTTTCAAATAAAATTCCTTTAATTCCCAACCTTGAGGCAGATTCAATATTCTCCTTAGAATCGTCAACATAAACAACTTCTTCAGATTTAAGATTATTATCTTTCAATATATTTTTGTAAGCCCTGACATCTGGCTTAACAAAACCTGTTTGCCATGAATAATAAACTTTGTCAAAAATGTTAAAAAAGTGAAAATTTTGACTATAGTAATTAGTTCTTTCTGCAAAATTATTAGACAGAATGAAAATTTTCAAACCTTTTTTCTTTAGTTTACGTGCAAAATTAATCATTTCTTTATCTTCTTTCTCAACGCTAAACCAAAAATCAAGAAAATCTTTTTTTGATAAATCAAGCTCCCATTTTAACAGATAAGGTTTCCAATATGAAAAGATATCATTTGCTTTTGGAAGTCTAACTTTAGACATTATTTCTTTAAGCGCCATTAAAAAGTCATTTTCTGAAACGTTAAAACGTTCTTTAAAGCGGTCGCTCAATTTTGGACTTTTTATGAAAACTCCATTCAAATCAAAAATAACTGCTTTTATCATTTATCAAAATTATAACAAGACTTTAAAAAAGTAATCAAAACCCTTTTAACTTTCTGTTAATATTTTTAACGTCTTGGTAAAGAAATATAATAAGTATTATCTGGTCTTGCGGTTTCTTTTGTTGTTCCCAAAGGATGCAAAACTTTTATTTTCCCTTCATTTACTAATTCAGATAATATAGCTCCGGAAAACA
>CAZAOW010000039.1:4394-5604 GCA_964487075.1 Candidatus Woesearchaeota archaeon
CTTTTATCATTAATCAAAATTGCGATTATTCTTTAAAAAAGTAATCAAAAACTTTTTAATTCTCACAAAATTTGAGGATAATCAATATTCCCCATTCTTATCGGAGGGACATCCGCTTTAATCTGTTCATAGGTAGATTTTGCTCTTTCAGAAATTATTTCAGAACCATAAAAATTGTAAGGACCGATGCAAAGTCTCGGAAGAAAATTTCTTTCCAAGGGTAATATATCTTGGGGATTAACTATCCTTATCTCAGGATAGATGCCGTTTGAAACTAAAAAATTCCGACATTTTTCTAGTTCCCCTCCAACTCCATCATCAAAGCCCATCAGTATATTCTTTAAAGCCATAAATTTATTAAAAGCAAGACTTTTTAAAAATTTGTATTTTATTCTATATCAATGAAAACCATAATCTCCGAGAAAATCGCGCGAATAATAAAGAATAAAAAACGCCTTGAGAAAGAATTAAACATAAAAATATCAAACAACGGAAAAGAAGTTTCTCTTTCTGGGGAACCGGTTGACGAATATGTCGCCGAAAAAGTCCTTGAAGCTTTGAATCTCGGTTTTCCTCTTGAAATCGCGCTGCTGATTAAGGAAGAAGATTACACGTTTGAAATTTTAAACATGCGAGATTTTACTAAGAAAAAAGATTTCGGCAGAATAAGAGCGAGGATAATAGGCAAGGAAGGAAAAACTCTCAGAACCCTAAACAATTTAACAAACTGCAATTTTGAAGTTTTAGACAAGGAAATAGGAATAGTCGGCGACGCGGAGAACATAGAAGCCGCGCGACAATCGGTGATTTCTTTGATTCAGGGAGCGAAGCAGTCAAATGTTTACGCCTATCTTGAAAAGCATCACCCTCAGCCGATTTTTGATTTGGGATTGAAGAAGTAACCTTTAATAATTTAAAAAAGATTTAGAGGGATGGATTATTTCGTTATTTTTGGTTTTACAGCCGTCATTCTTAGTATGATATCTTATATTCCTTATATCTATCATTTATTCAAAAATAAAACAAAACCCCATATTTTCTCTTGGTTTCTGTGGGGATTGTTAAGTGGAATAGCATTTCTCGCGCAAATAAATGAAAACGCCGGTCCCGGTTCATGGGTTGTTGGGTTTAGCGCGGCAATTTCTTTTTTCATAGCAGTTGTGTCATATATTAAATGGAAAAAGGATTATATTACAAAATTTGATTGGGT
>CAZAOW010000040.1:0-5493 GCA_964487075.1 Candidatus Woesearchaeota archaeon
CAGGAAAAGGAAAACTTACGATAAGAGGAAAAGTTTCAACGGAAAGCACGAAAAATCGCGACTTGATTGTCATAACGGAAATTCCTTACATGCTTAACAAAACCACGCTGATTGAGCAAATAGCAAAATTTGTTCAGGACAAAAAAATAAAAGACGTCTCTGATTTAAGGGATGAAAGTGCAAAGGGAAAAATCCGCATTGTTTTGGAATTGAGAAAAGGTGCGAACGCGAAATTTGTCATGAACGCATTGCACAAATATACCCGATTGCAAGATTCTTTCAGCGTAAATTTCCTTGCACTTGTTGACGGTCAACCTAGGGTTCTTGATTTGAAAACCGCACTGGAACAATATGTAAAATATAGAAAAACGGTAATAACAAGCAGAACAAAATACGATTTGAAAAAAGCCGTTGAGAGGCAGGAAATTGTTCTTGGATTGCTGATTGCCTTGAAAAACATTGACGAAATTATTTCGCTGATAAAAAAATCCAAATCAGCGACGGAAGCTTCTGAAATTCTAATAAAAAAATTTGATTTGTCAAAAAGACAGGCACAGGCGATTCTTGACACAAAACTCCAGCAGCTTACTTCTTTGGAACATGAAAAATTGAAAAAAGAAAACGAAGAGTTGAAAGAAAAAATAAAAAGTCATGAAAAAATCCTTTCAGATATAAAGGAAATTTTAAATGTCATATTGAAGGAAATCTCTGAACTGAAGAAAAAATACGGGGACGAAAGAAAAACTCATGTGTCGCAAAAAATCTCCGAAATTTCCGAAAAAGATTTGGTGCAGAAAAAAGAAGTTGTTATCACAATCACGGAAAAAGGGTACACAAAAAGAATGGATGTGAAAACATACAAGGAACAAAAACGCGGAGGCCGAGGAGTTATAGGTTCCGGTCTTGCAACAGGCGATTTCGCAAAGCAAATGATTACATGCTCAACTCACGATTATTTGATTTTCTTTACGTCTCGCGGCAGGGTTTTGTGGTTGAAAGCTTACGAAATTCCCGAAGCTGAAAGGTACGGAAAAGGTAAAGCGTTGATAAATTTGATTGACATAAGAAATGAAAAAATCACGAATGTAATTTCGGTAAAAAGTTTTGAGGATTATCTTTTCATGGCGACAAAAAGAGGTGTTGTAAAAAGAATTTCCCTTTCAAATTTTTCAAACCCCCGCGCTTCCGGAGTAAAGGCGATAAATCTTCCTGAAAACGGCTCGGATTCGTTGATTGACATTCAGGTTTTGAAAAAAAGTCAGGAAGTTTTGCTGGCGACAAAAAAAGGTTTTGCAATGAGATTCAATTCCGACGATGTAAGAGACACTGGAAGAAATAGTTACGGAGTTACCGGAATAAAACTCAGAGACGATGACGAAGTCGTGAGCATGGAAATACTTTCAACTCTGGCGGTTTTGACGATAACCAAAAACGGGTTCGGAAAAAGAACAGCTGTCAACGATTACAGAAAAACCGCGCGCGGCGGAAAAGGAGTGATAAATCTGAAAGTCTCTGAAAAAACAGGCGACGTTGTAACGACAATTTCTGTGAATGACAAGGACAATATCATCATCACGACCGCAAAAGGAATGGTCATAAAAACTTCCCTGGAAAACATAAGGATTATGGGGCGCGCGGCGCAAGGAGTCAGAATGGTAAAACTCCAGCAAGGGGATTCTGTAACGGATTTGATTCGCGTTCAGGATTTGGAAGAAGTTATCGCTTAATCTGTTACCTCTTATAAGGAATGACAAAACCACAAGATTTATAAACTTTAATTTTGTGTATTTCTTATGGAAAACGGATACAAATCAGTTTTAGAGAGAATGTTAAATGTCATCGGGAATACTGCAAGAACAGGGCTTGGTGTTATAGAGCTTGGGGCAGGATTGCCTATGACTTATCTAGCGGGGGCTCCTGCATTAGAAGTTGCAATCAATTCAAATTCATATCAAGATGCAAAATCCCTGGCATTTGCCCTTGGGACAGTAGCAGTGGGAAGTGCATTTATATCTCTTGGAGGATTATATCAATCCGGTAGAGGATTGTCTGGGATTATAAGAAATACTTTTAATTTAAGTGAAAGGAGGTCAAGATAAAAAATGGAAAACACAGAATCAATAAGACGAATTCTTCCACAGGGAGAAACTTTTTTCTCTTATATGGAAAAATTGGATGGAAGAATAAGAAGACATCCAAGATATGTGCCAGTAAACCTTAAATCTAGTCCACAGATACATATAGCAACACTTAAAAATGTAACCGGGAATTTGGGGTACTTAGATACAAATCCAATCTCTTCTGAATTAGAAGAAGATCACGATACCTATGAATCGTTACAAATGCACTTAGGTCTTATGGACGAAAGGGTTAGCGTACTAGAAGATTTTAGTCTCAATGTTGTAGGACTTTTAAACATTAGAGAACAGGGAAGAATTTTACGCACAACAAGCAAGTCCTCATAAAAGAATCTTTGAAAGGAATTAATTAACTTTTTATTTTTTTTCCTTTTTATTTAATTTAAAATCAAATAATAAAAAATGAAAACAAACCTAGACCTGCAAAGCATCGCTAGAGCCATTATGACAGAAAGACAAAAAGTTTTAGACACAAATCAATTTGGCATAACTGGAGATTATCAAAAAACGGACGCGGTGGAAGGAAATAAAATTCACGAAACAAGAATTTTTAAGGCCAGAACTTCAGCAGAAGCGCGAGAAATGGCTCTGTTAGATGGTTTAACTGACGCAGGATATTTATTGAATTGATTTTTATTTTTCTCCAAAATTTTCCCGCTGATTAAAATTTCCCCAAATCAAGCTGTTTGTCTTTTTGCTTGTTTCCCCACGCAGGGCAAATGCTTTTGAATTCACACCAGTTGCACAAAAAAGATTTTGTCGGAGTATAATTTTTCGTCTCTTCAATGCTTTTTATCAGATTCAAAGTTTCTTCCTTAAGTTTTTGAAGTTGTTCGTCTGTTCTATTTCCACGGATTATTTTCTTGAATGAGAGATAATGCCAGATTAATCTTACGCTTTTTTCCATGCCATAAATTTCCTTTATTGCGATTGCGTAAAGAGCCAATTGCCTGTCTTTTTCAAAAACATCGTCGGCGGGAAGACTTGAAGAGGTTTTGTAATCGTGTATTTCATATTCTTCCGTTTTGTTGTTGTATGCAAGTCTGTCAATAAATCCGCGAATTTTATAGTTTCCCGTTTCGTCAAGATTTATCAAAATTTCCTTCTCAACGTCTATGGTATTGTCGTCAAACGGCGTATGCTCCAAATAATAATAAATCAAAAATTCCACGCCCCTGTTGAAATAATGTTCAACCCCGAAATTTTTCTTGACAATTGGAATCTCGGAATTGTATTCTTCTTTCCAAAAATCGGAATAAGCAATTACAAGTTCTTCCACAGCCGGGATTTTTCCGAATTTTATTTGTTTGTAAAGCCATTCAAGGGCGCTGTGAACAGAACTTCCAAGGTGCGATTCAATCGTCTTTTCAATCTCAGGAATTATTCCGTCAATATATCTGAATTTGTATTTCAGCTTGCATTGTTCAAACGCGCTTAATCTTGAATGAGAAAATATTTTCGCCTTTTTTTCTTCTTTGTTTTGTTCAACAAAATTAATCAGGGGTTTAGCTTCCTCTTTTGTTTCCATAAAAAACTTAAAAAAAGCAAGATTATAAAATTAACTGAGAATCAATAAACATTTTCATTCTATCATTCCACTATTTCCCCGAACCCAATCAGTCTCCAATGTCCTCCGATGTTTCTCGCAATGCCTAAATTGTCTCCTTTCAGCGCGACAATCGGAATATTCAGCGTCAGTTCAACATCTTCATTTTTTATTTTCTCAACAGTTCCGACAGTTATCGTCGTATTAACGCTAAGCATCAGCATCTCCTTAACTTTAAACGGCTCGGTCTTTTTTCTTTCTGCAATTCCGAGAACTTCGTCAAATAATTTTGCTTTCATTTTTATTTTATTTGTAATTTCAGGCAAAACTCCTATTTTTGAGACAAGGCATCCGTTCATGGAATCAGCTTTTGTCATAAAAGGGTCAAGTTCGGTTTCTATTGAAATGCTCGCTCCCGGAGAAATTTCATCAAGATTCTTGTTTCCTTTGTGAAGTGAGAGAATTTTCGTTTTTATTGTTCTGTAAGAATATTGGTTCCCTTTTTTTATGCTCAACCCAGGCTTGATTTCAATTTCATCGCCAGTTTTCAATTTTCCTTTTTTCAATATTCCTCCCAAAACTCCGCCTTTCAAATTTTTAATTTCAGTGCCGGGTTTATTTACGTCAAAACTTCGCGCAACAAGAAAAATCGGCTCTGAAGTCAAATCGCGTTTTGGAATTTCAATTTTTGCGAGCGCCTCAATTATTTTGTCTATGTTTATCTCCTGCAATGTTGAGACGGGAATTATTTCAGAATTTTCGGCGAATGTTCCCTTGACGAATTTTTTTATTTCGTCATAATTCTCCATGGCTTTTTCCCTTGAAACAAGGTCTATTTTGTTTTGCACGATTATTAAATTGCTGATTTTCTTAGCTTGAAGTGCCACGAAGTGTTCTTTTGTCTGTGGTTTTATTCCTTCGTTCGCAGCGACGACAAGAATGGCGGCGTCAATTATCGCTGCTCCGGAAAGCATCGTGGCCATCAGCATTTCGTGCCCCGGCGCGTCAATGAAACTTATGTATCTGAACGGCTCGCATTTTTTTCCGACAATTTCCTTGTTCGTAAAATTCTCGCCGCATTTGTAAATAATCATGTCGGCGTATCCTAATTTTATCGTGATTCCTCTTTTCAATTCTTCAGAGTGCGTGTCTGTGAATTTTCCGGAGAGCTTGCTCAACAGCGTGGTTTTCCCGTGGTCTATGTGTCCGACAACTCCGACATTTAATTCAGGGATATTTTTTTCAGTCATAAAAATTTCAGCCAGAAAGAGTTTTTAAGGGTTTTGTGAATCTTTATCCCCATTCATTTTCCTCGCTTCATCAATCAAATCCTGAACCGTCTTTTGCTTTTTCTCTTCCGGCTTTTTCTGTTCCTTTCTCTTTTTAATGTCTTCAATAAAATCATCGGAAGCTTTTCTTCCCATGTTTTTTCTTTTGGTTTTCTCAACAACATCTTCAATCAAATCTTCAAAACTTTTTTTGGGTTTTTCTTTCTTAATGGATTTTCTGGTAATTGAATTCCCTTTTGAAAAGTTTGGGAAAATATTTTTGACGGATTTCATCTCTTCCGATGTTTTAATTTTTGGAAGATTAAATATCTTGGGCATTTCAATTTTCGTTTTTTTATTTTTTAACCCAAAAGTATTCAAAATGTCCGGCATTTTTGGGGCAAGGTTTGTTTCTTTTTTCATATTGAAAGAAGATAAAACGCTCTCCTTCTTCCCGTATTTTCTTGTGCCAATTCCGGATAAAATCAAAACTGCCAGCAGAACAATTACGGCATAAATTATGTTTTTATTCAATCCTCCA
>CAZAOW010000041.1:0-845 GCA_964487075.1 Candidatus Woesearchaeota archaeon
TGCACTTTGTACATCTTTTCTTGAAATCCAGCTATTAAAATTTTTCTCAGATAAATTAAATGATTTATTCATTTCAAAATCATCAATTTTAGATGAACCTAAATCTCTTGCAAATCCTTTGGATACTCTTAGCCCTCTTTCAAACGCGAGATTATTTGATATATTTCTTTCAACAGGGGATTTTTTGAATAAGGTTTCCATTACATCGTTAACCTGTTTTGCAAATTTGTTTCTATATTTTATTTCATCAAAATCTAAAGTAAATTTAGTGTTTTGTCTTTGACTTGCGATGTGTATCCACAAATCTTCGTTAATTTCTCTTTGAGTTTTATAAAGGTCTACTTCTAAATCTGCAACTTCTAGTGGAGTATTAACTTCTATTCCAAAATGGCCTTGTAACATATTTCTTAAAATGTCTCTTGAATTGTCGCCTCTTTCTGTTTGGTGATTATGTATTATTGAATATTCTCCACCGAAATACCTTCTTCTTATTGATTCTTCATTTAATTTGCTTAATCCTGATGAAAATATCGACGAAAAATTCTTTTTGTATCCCTGCCTTTCTGAAAGTAAGTAGGATATTTCTCTAAATGTAGAATTATTAATCGGTTTTCCGTCTAAAACTTTTTTAGGATAATATTCAGTTATATCTGTAAATTCTGGTGGGTGAATTAATTTTAATGTCAGTTCTAATTCCTCGGAATGACCTTTTCTTGTATCTATTGCTGATTGATAAGAAAGACCAATACCCCCCATTTTCTTTCCAGATTGGTCTTCATGATATGGTGAACTAGATATGGAAGCTTGAAATGATTTTGTAACCGAATCTTCTTGGAATAAATTTT
>CAZAOW010000041.1:855-5459 GCA_964487075.1 Candidatus Woesearchaeota archaeon
TTTCTTTAAAGAAATTAAAAACTCTATTTTTTTCTAATTTATTTTGACCATAAATATCATAAATGATAGATGGGTCAATTTCTTCAAATGCTTCAACATTTATTACCTGTGCTCCGATGTTTATTTTTTTATACGTAAGATGGTCTTTTATTGAACTAGTGATTCTTATAAGAGAGTTTTCTTCTGGCGATTTTTTTCCAATAGGGAGAATCATTAAAATTGGCTCCTCTTCACAATCTTTTATTGCTGATAATTGAAAGACATTGAAGTTGTTCATTTTACCCGCTATTATCTCTTTGGTGTTTGCTTTTGTTGGTAGAACATAATATTCTACTGATTCTAATCTCTCCCCATGTTCTGCTTTATCAAATTTCTTTCGCCAAATTGAGGCAATTTCTATTCTTTTTAATTCTGTTTTTAAAAAGTGTTGCGATTCTTTTCTATCCCAAGCATATTTTGGTGGAAATGATGTTCTTTTCCAAAGATAAATTTGATTCAAACTAAGAGGCATAGTCTAATCTATGCCGAATAATATTAAAAGTTTTGTATATTCTTTTAGTGATAACAATTTCCATTCTTTTGTGCATCAAAATTTTTCATCCGACGGATTTTCTTTCGCGAATGTTGAAATTTCTTCCCCCATTTCTTTTTCCTTTTTCTTCCTGTATTCTTCCAATCTTTCCTTGTTTGTTTCGCAATCGCGATTGAAGCAGAAAATCCATGGCCTCTTTCCCTTGCGGATTGAAAGAAGCATCGGGAAATTGCATTTCTCGCAAATTTTGTTCGCTTTTTTTATGAGACTGTTCGGAGGGAGCGAATAAGTGTTTTTGCATTTTGGATAAGCATTGCACGCTATGAAAAATCTGCGCGTTTTTTTTGAATATGTTATCGCCAGAAATCCAAGATTGCAAACATGACACTGACATAATTTATTCTGCTCCTTCAACTGCTCCACGAACTCGGCGTTGGCTTTCAGAAGAGAGCGGCCGATTTCTCCCTCGTGCTCTCTGAACTCTTCAGAGATTTTTTTTATCGCATCAACCGCTTTTGAAATAACCATTTCCTCTTTTTCCTTGAAACCGGAAGTTGATTCTGAAATTTTTTCCATTTCCTCTTCAAAATTTCTCGTCAGTTTTTCGTCGGTGATTATTGGAGAATTTTTCTCAAGAGTTTCAACAAGCGAAATTCCAAGAGGCGTCGCTTCAACGCTTTTTTCTTTTATGTAACCCCTGTCGTAAAGAGTTTCAAGTATTGAAGTCCTTGTCGCTTTTGTTCCCAATCCGCGTTTTTCCAGTTCAGAAATTATTGAAGCCTGAGTGTAACGCTTCGGAGGAAGAGTTTCCTTTTCCTCGTTTCTTACGGAGAATATTTTTACTTTTCCGGAAATGTCGGGCAGTTCTTTCTCAGCAATTTTTACCGGATAAATTTCCAACCAGGATTTTTTTCTTACAGATGTTCCCGAATCCGAGAATTTTAAACCATTAACCTCAACCTTTATTGTTTTTTTGTCCAAGATTGCGGGCTCGCAAAACAAAGCGATAAATCTTTTTGCAATCAAATCGTAGAGCTTTATTTCATCGTCTGACAAAGAATTTATGTTTTCAAATTGTCCCGTCGGATGAATTGAAGGATGTGCGGGGTCTGTTTTATTTCCCTCAACCGGAAATCCGCGCTTTATCAATTTTTCCGCCTTGTATCTTTTGGCAATTTTTTCCAAGATATCACGATAAGAAATTGAATCAGGAAGTTTCTGGCTTGATGTTCTTGGATACGAGATTAATCCTGAAAGATAAAGTGATTGCGCAACCTGCAAACTCCGGGAAGGAGACATGGAAAAAATCCTGTACGCTTCTATTTGCAAACTTGTCAAATCAAACGGCGGATTGGGAGGCAATTCTTGGGATTTTTTTTCAGTAACACAATCCGCGATTTTTCCCTTTAACTCGTTGAATTTTTCCAACTCGCTTTTTTTGAAAACATCCTTGTTGTGCTTCAACTCCATCTCATGCGAGTTTTTTATTTTTATGAAAACCTGCCAGTATTTCTCTGACTTGAAACTTTGAATTTCTTTTTCTTTGTCAACAACAAGTTTCAAAGCAGGACCTTGGATACGGCCTATTGACATTATTTTGAAAGCGCCCGCGGCTTTTACAGCATTCATCAAAGCTCTAGAAAGATTAATTCCATAAAACCAATCCAAATAATGCCTCGTTTCTCCGGCGAAAGCGCTGGGCCAATTTATCGCATTTGATTTATTTTCATAAGATTCATTTAATTCTTTTTCTGTGAGCGTTGAAAATTTCATTCTGTTCGCGTCGGTTTGACCGCATATGAAACGCACGACGTTCATTCCTATAACCTCTCCTTCCACGTCGTAATCTGTCGCAACTGTTACGGAACCGGCATCGCGGGAAAGTTTTAAAATTGTATCATAATATTTTTTCGTGAAGTCGTTTTTTTTCGCGATGAAATTTGGAACCCATTTTATGTCAAAAACAGGAAAACCTTTGCCCGACATTTGTTTCAATGTGAAGAGATGCCCTACAGCGCAGGCAACAATTATTTTTTTTCCGTCGCGCGAGACCTCATAATATGGAATCCCGTGAAAATCTCTTTTTACGGATTTTCCAAGCGCGGAAGAAATTTTCAGCGCCGCCTGAGGTTTTTCTGTTATAACCAATTCGTAACCGTCTTTTTTCAATGTGATTTCTTCCGGAGCCCAGGATTTTTCAACAAATTGCTTTGAAACTTTTTTAACAGAACTTTTTTTGCTTTCCTTGGATTTCTTTTTTCGTTTTTTTGAAATCACATTTTTTTGCAGACTTAAAATCTCAATCTTCTCAGGATTTTCATTAAGAGGTATTATTGTTTTTTCAACAGCCCGCTTTATCATGGTTTCGTCAACGGGAAAATAATTTTCTGCCGTTGTCTCGGCATGCGATTTCTGCAAGTGTTTCGGTTTTCTAGGAGGCATTATTCTCTCCAAAGAAAAGAGTTTTTAAGTTTTTAGAAGTTGTGAAAGATTTTTAAAATTGATTGCCTTGTTGCAAGGAAGATGGTGATGCTGGATTTTCCAAGACTGAGACAAAGTCACAGTTACGACTGCGGCGCGTTAGCAACGCAAGCTGTTCTTGAATATTATGGTTTTGATGTAAGAGAAGATAAAGTAATGAAAATGGAGAAAACAAACAAATCAGGAACAAGACCGAAAAAAATCTTTGGAGTTTTGAAAAAATACAATCTTAAACCGAAAATGGAAAAATTCAAAATTTCAGACGTCAAAAGATTCATAAAAAACGGACATCCTGTTATTCTTATTATACAGGCGTGGACCGACAGGAAAAAAATTGATTGGGAGAAAGATTGGAAAGACGGACACTATGTTGTTGCCATAGGTTTTGACAAGAACAAGATGTATTTTGAAGACCCGAGCTCTGTTTTGAAAACTTACATGACTTTCAAGGAATTGGAAAAAAGATGGCACGACGCTGAAAGCACGAGAAAAAAAGGAAAAAAATACATTCATTGCGGAATCGTGGTTTCAGGGAAGAAAAAATACGACGGAAGAAAAATTATAAAGCTGGATTAGGAAAAACCGAAACTAACTCGCATAGTTTTTGGATTTCTAAGAATTGTGAAATAAGATACCTCTGGGTTTTTTTCCAGATAACGCGTCCTGTAAGGTTGCACAAATTTTCTGACATCTTCGTTAACGGGGGTTAAAATTACTTTTTTCCCGCCGTTTATTCCTATTGTTTTTTCTTCAATTGTAAGAATAGATTCATACTTCTTTCTGCCGATAATAAATTCTCTTCCAGCAAATCTTGCTATATAGAAAACATTTTCACCGTTATCATTGAAACCTGCTGCAATTAAAGATTCTCCTAAGAGCTGAGACAAATCCTTGCGAATCTCTTCTGCTAAAATTTCCAACGAAGACTTTTGCTCCGCTATTTCAGACCTCAAAGATTTTTCCCTTTCTGCTTACGTTTATAACTCTTGTATTCCCGATTTTGTCCTCAACGCCCGCGGCTTCATGAATGTGCGCGCATATTGCAATATCCGGCTTGAATGTTTCAATGGCTTTTCTTACAGCTTTGCTTCCTTTGAATCCGGAGAACTCGGACTTTGTTCCTTCTGGGTGAATGTGTGTAACAAGAATTTTCTTTTCCAGATTTTTCACCGATTCGTTTCCTTTTTTCAGCAATTTGTAAATCTCCGCGTCGCTTATTGTGTGAATTCCTATATCCGCGCCGCCTGCCCCGAAAATTCCCAAATTGTTTTTTATGAAAGAATATCCGTGAATGCTTTTCGTAGGGCTGTAAATTTCCGCCAGCAAATCCGTTGTTGCAACGCCCTCGTGGTTTCCCGGAATCAAGAGAACCTGCTTTTTCAAATCGGTAAAAGGTTTTATGACTTCCTTGAATTCCTGTTCCGCGTAAGTCAAATCGCCCGCGAGAATAACTATGTCAACGTTTTCGTCTTTCGCTTGTTGAGCAAGTTTTTTCATCAATCGCGAATCTCCGTGGATATCTCCAATCGCGAGGATTTTTGTTTTTTTGTTTGGCATGATAAAAAGTAGAAGAGAGGATTAATAAAATTAT
>CAZAOW010000042.1:0-1360 GCA_964487075.1 Candidatus Woesearchaeota archaeon
GGCGATGTCGTCCCAACAGAAGTTATACAATGTATAACAGACGGCGATGCAAACGACCAATTGACAGTTGATGCTTTGGATTTGTCTGTTGAATCAGGATACGGAGAAGATGAGGAATGGTACATACTTGACACGGTTAATATTGAATCAAACATTGAATACAACGGAGACAGCGATTTTGAAATGCAAAACATAGAACCTAAATGGGGATTGTTTGACAGAGATTCAGGAGATTGGATAATTGACGACGAGGAAAGCGACTTTGATTTGGAAGGCGGAGACGACTTGGACATTGCAATTCAATTGAAACTTGACGAAGACGCAGACAAGCTCGCAACAGGAGATGTTGTTGCTTATATAATCGCTACAGGCGAAGATGAAGAATTTGCAGATGTTGCGACATGCGAATATAAAGAACAAGCAGTAACAATGAAATCTGAAAACTCATTGATACTTGACTCATTAACTTACCCTACAACTGCTGTTCAATGCACTGAAGAAGTTCTTGTAACAGGAGACATATGGAACATCGGCGACGAAAAACTTCAAGATACTTATATTCTTGTAAACAACAAAGACTTGGGTTTGGTAAACCTTAAAGTTGAAGTTGGAGATGTAAAGGATTTTGACAGCGCAAACTTGGATTTCACATTCAAAGTTCCAACGGGAATTGAAGAAAAATCATACAACGTGGAATTTGCATTGTACGACGAAGATGACGATGTCTTTGAAGTCAACGACGATGAATCAAAATTCATTGTTTCATTAAGCGTTGCAGGAAACTGCGGAGCTTCTTCAAGTTCTGCTGCAACTGTTTCAGCATCTTTGGCTTCAGGCGGACAAGCAGGAAGCAACATGGTTGTTAAGGCAACAATAAAGAACTCCGGAACAAAGTCTGCAAATTACACTTTGAACGCCGCAGGATATTCAGTATGGGCTTCAACAGCAACAATTGACTCACCAGTATTCACATTGGATGCGGGACAATCAAAAGACGTAATGATAACACTTGCAGTAAAGAAAGAAGTTTCAGGAGAACAGGTCTTCAACCTTGAAGTGCTTTCAGGAAATGAACTCGCGGTTACTCAACCGGTTTCAGTTCTTGTTGAAAGAGCACCGGGATTGCTGAGTTCAATAACAGGCGGAGCAATTGGAAGCAACGGAACCTTGTGGGTAATCGGATTCATCAATGTAATCTTGGTTTTGGCAATCATAATGGTTGCAGTAAGATTCATGAGGAAATAAATTTATTTCCTTTTTTGTTTTTTAAATTTATTCTTAGTTATTAATTTTTTATAATATTCTTCGCTCACCTTCTACTCGTGCCCCGACTTTGTAATTGATAAATAAAATTTGCCAA
>CAZAOW010000042.1:1370-5320 GCA_964487075.1 Candidatus Woesearchaeota archaeon
AATTCTTTTATTATTTGTTTTTTGTTTAGTTTCATTATTATTAGTTAATTTTTCTGAAATTTACTCGCTCACTTCGTTCGCGATATCGATATCGGTATGCTCAAATCCGATTTCATCAGGATTTTCACCAGTAAGAAAATAATAACTTGCAAAAAATTTCACAAACTTGTTCAATTCTTAAATCGCCGTAAAATTTGATTGACGTTAGCAATAATGAGTGGAACGTTGTGGCGAAGCCCAACTTGAAACGGCATTGATATAAGCGAGCGTACAGAATTACTTAAATTTTCCAACAATTTTCCCATAAATTTTCTCTCCAAACTTCTTTTTTTCTTCAATTTTCACGATAAAAATCCCGATTAAATATCCTATAATCGCGCCCGCGAAAACATCGCTCATAAAATGCAGTCCGAAATAAACTCGCGAAAAGGCGACGAGAACCGCGAAAGCAATCCAGAAGTATTTCAGCTTTGGAAATTCTTTGTCAAGAATAGGGATTGCGCAGAAAACAAGCATTGCCTGAAAAGAGGGAAATGAAAAGTTCCATTTTGTAAAACTTTCGCTGATTAAAATCGGCAGCGTTTCCGCGATTCCAAGTTGAAACGGTCTCGCCCTTTGAAAAGAAACTTTAAGCAAAAAACTTGCCGCAACGGAAAAAAATAAACTGAACCAAAGGGGAAAAATCCATCTTCTTTTGTTTTCACTCCATAAAAACATGCTGGAAAGAAAAAAGAAAATAATCAATTCAGAGCTGAGAAAAGTTATTCCTAAAAAAAATTCATCAAAAAAACTTGTTCTTAATTGGGAAAGTGATTTTATTATTTGCGAATCAAAATAAAAGCTCAGCAATCCTATTAAAATCGCACCGAGAAAAAAAAATCTTCTTCTTTGCATTTGAAATAAAATCTTAAACTATTTAAATAGATTTTTGTATTCTATTAAATGCGTAAAACACACAAAGAATTTTGGGATGTTGCGATAAGATATTCAATATTAATAATCGCCGCAATTTCCGGCTTCGGAATTTTTTATCTTTTGTTAACGCCTTTGACTGTTTATCCCGTATATCTTATTTTGAATCTTTTTTTTGAGGCGGTGCTGGTTCAAAATGTGATAATTGTAAACCATCAATTCCCCATAGAAATAATAAAGGCGTGCGTCGCGGCTTCCGCGTATTATCTCCTTCTTGTTTTAAATCTGTCAACTCCGAAAATAAAAATTGAAACCAGAATTAAAATGATTTTCTTCGCCTTCGCAGCTCTTCTGTTTTTTAATGTTTCAAGAATAACGATTTTAAGTTTGATTTTCCTTGAAGGATTGCCGATTTTTGTTGCACTTCATCAGCTTTTTTGGTATTTTCTCAGCACGATTTTCGTCGTGATTATATGGTTCTCGGAAGTGAAAATTTTCAAGGTAAAAGAAATACCTTTCTATTCGGACTTCAAACTTTTGCATAAACATTCTTTTTTCAGTAGATGATGCTAATAGACTTTTTGTTGAACATAGACAAGTACATAGGAATCTTAATAGAAAATTTCGGGCTATGGGCGTATTTAATCCTGTTCGCGATAATTTTTTGTGAAACCGGTCTCGTGTTCACGCCGCTTCTTCCGGGAGATTCCCTTCTTTTTGTTGCAGGAACGTTCGCAGCGTTGGGCTCTTTCAACATTTTTTTGCTTTTTTTGCTTTTGTCAATCGCGGCGATTCTCGGAGACAGCATTAATTATTTCGCAGGAAATTATTTTGGAAAAAAATTCCTGTCTGGAAACAGATTTGTAAGAAAAGAATATCTTGACAGAACTTCTGAGTTTTATGAAAAATACGGGAGCAAGACGATAATTATCGCAAGATTCGTCCCGATAATCAGAACATTCGCTCCTTTTCTTGCAGGAGTTGGAAAAATGAATTATTCAAAATTTTTTGCATTTAATGTTATCGGAGGATTGTTGTGGGTTTCTGTTTTCGTGTTTTCCGGCTTTTTCTTTTCACAGATTCCGTTTGTTGAAGAAAATCTTGACAAGATAATTCTCGCCATAATATTTGTTTCTTTAATCCCGATAATTTTTGAGATTTTTAAAAACAGAAAATCAAAAGTCAGTTAACTCTTTTGTTTTCGCAAGAGATTCAATCATGAACCTTTCCGTAACTTCCAAGATTTCACAATCCGAGACGCTTAATTGATAACACGTAGGTCCGTATTGTTCAATTCCGGAGACATTTCCTTTGACGAGGTCAATGTACATGTATGTCCCGTTTGTGTCGCAGTTAAGACTTTGATTTTTTATGATGTTTGTTCCAAGAATTCTGTACAAATTCACAAGATTTGCAATTCCTATAACTCCGTCTCCGCCGCACTTTAAATCATCGGTTGCGTTGATTATCGCCGTAGGTTTGAAATTTATTTCCCCGTAAAAACTTATGTTGTCCAATTTCCTGGGGTCGTTTCTCAAATAAAAATTATAATCTGCCGGATTTCCTTGGTGCATCACGGGAATGCTGGTTTGATATGGTGCGATTTCTTTCACGACGTGAAAAGTTACGCCCTTGTATTCAAAAGTTTTTAGATTGCTGGCAAGAAAATAAACTGCGACAAAGGCGATTACCAGAACCACGAATCCGATTAAAAGATTTCTCAAAGTTTTATTTTCGTGCTTTATAATATTCTCCGACGGTTTTTCGTTGATTTCTTCAGTAGTTTTTATTTCAACTGTTTCTTCTTTCCCGTTTTTTTCAATCTCAAAAATCTCAGTGGTTTCTTTTTCTTCTCCTGCTTTTTTCTTTGACTCGTCAGTGAAACCGACTTCTCTTTTTTTTCGTGGCATTTTGTATTTTGAAACCTATTCCCGAGACTTTTTAACCTTTTTTATCATGGTAAATATACATTAATTTATAATTCCAAGAACCTTGAACAAGAACAAGTCAGCCAATTTTACCAAGTCTGATTTTCCACCTTCAATAAATACGCAATTATTATCTTGGGAAATTTTGTTCTCTTTGCCTTCTTTTATAATAATTGTATTCTGTTCGCAATCTTCTTTTTCAACAACAACGACTTTGTTTGCAATTTGAGCCAAATTCACTCTTATCTCGGATTCGGATAAAACATCGTCTGATTTGAGATAAAGCGTTTTATTTTTATAGCTCTCAAGATCTTTCACGTCTAGATTTTGTATTTCAATTTCGTTTGGATTGTATGAGAAAATAAAACTTTTTCCGTCTTTGTTAAGAATCCAAAAATTACTTTGTTTTGAGAATTCAAAACCATTGTACTTTTCTGTTGCGATAGCTGTATTTTGATTATCTCCGTTGGAGTTGAAACTAAGAAATGAATATTCTATCACGCTGAAAAACATTATAAAAATCAAAAAAATCCCGAGGAGGATTTTGTTCCTTCTGCCTCTTTTTTCTTCATTGTGCTTTGAAGTTATCTTTCTCATTTTTAAAAATAATCTGTTTAATATTTAAACTTTATTCAACTTAGTTGTTGCAGTTTTTCGCACGAAAAAAAGATTAATCTAAAAGCATCGCGAGACGCGAAAAAATAAACGGGCTTTGCATTAAATTCGGGATTTTTAAACAAACCATAAACTATTGATTTAAAGCCACGGCTAAAAGATAAAAAAAGAAAGAAAAATAAAAAAATAAAATTTTGCCTTTCACTCCTAAGCAGATGTTTCTTCCGTTGTAGTAGTTTCAGTAGTCTGAAGTTCAGCGCTTGTTGATGATGTTCCTACATACTTCTTTCCAGCATCTGTCATAACAGTCTGGGTTCTCAAGTATTTACCTGCATTTGAGGTGTCGGAAACTTCATAACCTGCAACTAGCAAAGCAACTTTTCCGGTTGCGTATGCATCACCGAAACTTTGGATCAAGAATTGTCCTGAGCCAACTCCGGTTTTGTCACTCCATGCGCTTCCACAGTAAGCTCCTCCTACAAGGTTGGCGGCAAC
>CAZAOW010000043.1:0-5313 GCA_964487075.1 Candidatus Woesearchaeota archaeon
TCCTGTCTCGGGCGTTCACGACTGAAAGTCGTGCGATGGCAGTTAAAAAGTTTAAGGAAACGGGAAAGGTTAAGCGAAGGAAAACGCTGATGCTAAATCCGTTAGGATTTACCTTGTCTTTGGTTGTCCTCGCAATCCTGTCTCGGGCGTTTTAAAATAACAATAATACTTATAAATAAGACTATCATTTTACACTTATGGGAATTTCATTATTAACTGCGTTAATAATTCAGAATAACGAAGTAGGAATTTATCCATTTCAATCTGGAAACAAGTGGGGTTATGAAGTTGCATGTTTTGAGAGGGAAAATTATAGACAATTAGTTACATGCGAACCTTTTTATGAAACAGGGCAAAAAGCCGCAGAAGAAGGGGAAAAATTTATTGCAGAAATAAAAGCAATGGATTTGTCAGAAAAAAGCAAAGGATTAAAACAAGTTATGGGAGAAGAAGAATCAAAAATAGTCGGTGATATCGTGGCAGCCGCCAAATAATCCTAGAAAATCTCTCAGATATAATTTAAAAACTAATTCTATCTTTTATTTTTGCGTGGAGGTGGCACAGCGGCTACTGCGGTCGCCTGCAGAGCGGCTTTTCGTGGGTTCGAGTCCCACCCTCCACTTATATTATTGAACGCAGTGATGAAAGTCTTGTAAAAAATTATTTAAAATAGAAAAATAATTATTTTATATGTATCTTTCCAAAAAAAACGCAGTGATTTTTCTCGTATTTTCACTGGTAATTTTAGGAATAGGTTTGTTATATCTTGCAGAAATTAGATTGACAGGATTTGAAATTTATAACCAAGAAGAGCAAGCAAATTTTGATGAAGGAATTTATGAAAATACCGAATATGACGGAACCGCGATTGTTTTAACCCATGGAAACGTTTCAGGAACGTACGTTTCAAAAATATTTGATGCCGGCTCGGAAGCAGAATGGAATAATCTTAGTTATAATTATCAACTGCAAAATCGTTCAGATATGTATTGTGTTGACGGAGGAGGAGATATTTACAAATCCGTTGATTCCGGGGAAACCTGGAATTTAAGTCAGGAAAATTTCGGGAGAACGACAGCCACCGAAACAATGTTTTCCAATTCCGATTATTTGTATATTTTGTCGTCAAACGGGAACGAGATTTGGAATTCAAGCGACGGAACTGATTTCTTGTTGGAGTATGGCGGATTTAACGGAAAATCTCCTTTGGTTGGAGACTCTCACAATGAAGACTTGTACATCGCAACAGAATCCGGTGAGGTTTGGAAATCAAGCGACGACGGAGTTTCATGGAATTTGCAAGGAGACTCCAACGGAGAAATTACAAATGACCCAAAGGGAATCGTTATTAATTCAAACGGAAGTATTTTTATTGTAGACGGAACAGGAAGCGTTTATTTAAGTTTGGATGAAGGAGTTAGTTGGGAAGAAATTACTGGAGGGTATGGAGGAGAAACGGGAACAGACGGAATGGATAAAGACAAAAATGATAATCTCTATATTTTGTTAAACACAAAAATCTATAGGTCCTCTGACTCCGGTATTAATTGGGAAATTATTAACAATTCAATTAGTCCTTACGGAAGTTCTCTTGTAGAATTATTAATTGACAGCCAAAATAATTTTTATGTTCTTGACGCTGCGGGAAGAGTGTTTAAATCCTCCGACTTTGGAATTAATTGGGCGGAAATAGGAGATTGCAACAACGATGCCGCCAATGACCCGAAAGGAATTGCAGAAATGATTCAGTTTACTAATTTATCTTTCCAAATTAGAAATTGCTCTTCGGAAAATTGTTCAAATGAAACATGGCAGGAAGCGGATTTAAATAACATCGGTTTGAAATCAAGATATTTTCAATACAAGATTGATTTCTTTACCGACGATGTTAGAATAACTCCTCAGATTTTTGATGTAATTGTCAACTACAATGTCTCCGTTAATCTTTCGCAAGAAACATCTGTCTCCGAAGAAACAAATAGTGTTTCATCTTCCTCTGGACGTGGTGGTGAGAGCAGTTTAACTTTGTCTTCCGAACAGTTATCAGAACCGTATACAAAGGAAATCTCAGACGGAGAGAAAATTATTTTTGCACTGGAAGAAAATGGAAAAAGCCATACTCTGAATCTTGATTCGGTTCAGGATAATTCCGCGAGGATAACAATAAGAAGCAATCCTGTAACTTTTACATTAAAGATTGGAGAATCAAAAAAAATTAATCTTACCAATCAAGAGTATTATGATTTTTATGTAAAGTTAGAGAACATAGTAAACGGCAAGGCAAAACTTACAATCAAATCTATTAATGAAAAAATCTTTCCAATAATTGAAAATTTTGAAACAAATACTTCAAATGATGATGAATTAATTTTAAACACGGCGGAGAATGTTTCTGAAATAAATCAAGAAGAGCAAACTTCAAGACCGACAGGATTAACGGGCGCAGTAGTCGGTTTTATTGAAGCAAGAAGACTTTTAGTTTTAATCTCCGTTGCCGCAGGAATAGTATTGCTTTTTGCGTCTCTAAAATGGAAAAAATTATTGCGAAAAAAGAAAAGAAAATGAAAAAAGTTTTTTGTTGGGGAACCTTTGATGTTATCCACAAAGGACATGAAAAATTTCTCAAAGATGCCAAAGGGAAAGGCGACCATTTGACTGCCATCGTTGTTCCAGATTCTGCGGTCTTTGAAAATAAGAAAAAATACCCTATCAACCCTCAAAATAAAAGGGCGGAGAATTTGATGAAAAAATTTGATTTCGTTGATTCTGTTTTGACTCCGCACGATTTCAATGACACGTTTCAATATTTGTTAAGATTAAAACCAGATATCTTTGTCTTTGGATACGACCAATCTTTAAAATTCATAGAAAAAATTATGACATTTTTATCAATTAACGGTATAAAAACAGAAAAATACATCTCCAAAGAATTTGCTGGAGGCATGCACTCCTCGGATTTAAGAAAGGAACTTACTTGAATTTTCTACCTCAATCTCTTCGCCCGATTCACAAGAGAAATCGCTTTTCTTTCCTTGCTAATTTTTTTCCTTAAATCTGCTTCCCTATCTCTCAATCTTGGAAGTTCTTTCTCCAAATATCTCTTGGATTTTTCAATCATCGCCAGTCTCGCCCTGAAATTTTCCAGACGCGCACTGCTTACCTCTTTTCTCGCCTCTTTCATGTTTTATTATAGTTTTTTTGCTTTTAATATCTTGCGATTTTTCCAATCTTCCTTTTGTAATCCCTAAAACTGTATTTTGTTTTTGTTTTTTTTGATGAACCGGAATTCTTTCTTCCGCCGTCGGTAACTTCTGTAATGCCTTTGTAAAAGATATATGCCGACGCAAGAATGAAAAAGGAAAAAAGCAAGGACATATAGTCTCTGAAATAAGGAATTTTTATTAAATCAGAAACGAAAAAAATATATTCCAGTCTCCCGAGTATGAGAAAAAACACGCCGATTACCAGTAACAAAAAAGCTTTTCCGATTTTTCCGTCAATTCTCGTTCTTATTTCAAGCAAAAAGAACAAAGTTATGAAATAAAACAGCAATATCGTGATGCTGATTCCTACCGTAATGTAGTCCAACGCCATTTTAATTTTTAAAAATATCTCCTTCTTTTTGTTTTGGAAACAGAGCTGATTACTTTGTGAAATTTGTAAAATGCGCACAATAAAGTTATCGCAAGTGCCAAAGCAAGAATTTCCTGCAAGTAAGGAACTTTAATTAAATCGGCTTTTACCAAAACCGTCTGAATCCTTAATATTATCAAAATTATCACTGAAACTCTGAAGCAAATAATCGTGCCTGAAAATTGTTCTGTTAATTTTATTCTGAGATTTAACAAAAGGAATAAAATGACTAAATATAAAAAAAGTATCACCAAACTAAACGCTATTCCGTAAATATCTAATGCCATTTTATCTCTTCTTTATTATGCTTCTTATTCCAACTCTTTTTATTTTTCCCGACGGTCTTATCTTTTCCTCAACAATGTGATAAATAAACATTGCGAACAAGATTCCCAAAATAACAACGGAGACTATATATATTTTTTCTTTGTTTGAAACTTTATATTGCACAATTTCAAAGCTGTCGGAAGCACTTGCAACCTCGTTGTGATATATGGCGCGCGTGTAAAAGACATAATCCCCGTATTCCACGTCTTCCGGAATTTTTACGTGTTTCAAAAAATTTACTTGAGTTTCTATCGCCAGTGTTTCAAATCCAAGATTAATCTCGTTTCCCTCGTAGTCCTTTATAAGATACTCCATTGAAACGTCAACTCTTCCGGAAATACCGAGATTAAACAATCGGATTTCTGCAACAAGTTCTTCGCCTGGAAGGACTTTTTTGTATCCGTTAAGTATTTCAACTCTCGCGTCTAATAATGCTCCGGAAGATTCAACCTCAATTGCAACAAGGATGTCTTTTTCTTCATATTCTGTCTTAACAAGAAGCGTTCCAAGATATAAATCCGGTTTGGTTGTTTCTCTCGCAATAATGTCAAGGGTAATATCTTTTGATTCTCCGGGATTTAAATCAAAAAATTCTTCTCTTATCACGACGAAATCCTGCAATCTTTGGTTTTCAATTGTTACTTTCACTTTTTTTGTGTCATCGTTTTTTATTGTTATCTTTTTCGTTGTAACTTGCCCTTGTTTCAAAGAAACTGAAATTTGTTCTTCGCTTATCGTAATTCCTTTTTTGGAAATTTTAGGCAAAATTATTCCGCTTCCGCCTCCTGAACTCCCGCCTCCGCCAGTTCCTGCATCTTCTCCAGAATCTTCCGACGGCGTTTCCTCCGTCGTGTAAACGCTGAATGAAGTTACGTTAAATGTAAAAATCCCGGAGGAATAACTTCCTTCTGTGCAAATTGCCGACGAGCATAAACTTCCATCGCGCAAAATTCTCGGATTTGTAAAAGTCAAATCGCGCAAAATCAGCGTCGCTGATTTGTTAAAGTTCGGCAACGCCGTAGAGTTTATGAATATTCGGTTGAATGAAAAATTCGTATTGGAATCAACGGCTATCTCATCGTCTCCTGGGTTTAAATCATCTGTAAGGTTAATTATTTCGCTTCCAAAATCTATTTTCCCGAAACTTGTATGTTCCAAAATAACATTGGAAAGATTTTGGATATCTGCATAAGAAGACGCGTTGAAATCTGTGGAGTTTCCTTTATGCGAGTTTGAATAATTGCTGTATTTTACTGTGAATTTCGTTGAATTGACAAAAAATGTCACGTTTCTTGTTGTAAGCCCGACGCTGTTGTTGGCGTAAAGAAAAAGGCTATGACTGCCTTCTGTTGT
>CAZAOW010000044.1:0-5304 GCA_964487075.1 Candidatus Woesearchaeota archaeon
GAATGTTCTTGCCCTAAAAGATACGGAACAAGAGGATGCATACCTGCTGTCGTGAACAAAACTCCAGTCCCGGCGAGACCTTCGGGAACCAAAGAACCGGAAGGGATTATTTTATGCCCTTTGCTTTTGAAAAAATCCAGATATTTTTTTATTAATTCGTGGCGTTTCATTGTTAGAAGAAAAGAAGAACTCTTTTAAAAATTTATGTTCCAAAAATTTGGAATATTGATTTATCCCGCCACCACTACCCTGCAAACCGAATTAATGTACAAACTTTTAACGAATTTTATCAGACTGGTTGCGAGTTAACATAAACGAGCCGAAGCTGAAATCAAAGATTTCGCAAACGTCTTTTTTGTAAAAGCCGAAGGCGAGCGCGCATTTCTTTCATTTTTTCACAAAGAATTCAATCTGCTTTGAATATCACGGATTTGCTCGTCAATGCTTTTATGTTCAATTATTCTTTTCACGGGCATTTGTTTTTGCATTTTCTGGATTTGTTGCACTGGTTTTGGCGCTTCGTGTTTTTCCTCCATTAAAATTTTCGGCATTTTCGGTTCGGGGAGAAATTTTTTGAGACCTCTTATAATCTGGGAAACTTCGCGGATTTTTCCCAAGAGTTTTATTTTCATCTTCAATTCGTTCATCCTTAGGGCATTAAAATTTTCAATGGAATTATTTATCTGCATAAATCCTCTTTCAATTTCAAGGACGTTTTTTTTAGATTCAAGAGCGTCCGCGAAATCCAATTTCACATGAATCAGTTTTTCTTCGTTCATATTAAATTCTTGAGAATAGTTCCCTGTCCATTTTTTCAAAATCAGATTTGATTTTTTGAACTTCCATTTCCCATTCCTTCATTTCCCTGTCTTCCTCGTCTTTTATTTTTTTAATATGACTCAGCATTGATTCCATCTCCGCGACTTTGTTTTTCGCGTCGGAAAGAATATTCATCGCTTCTTCAAATTTGTCAATTCTTATGAAAACAGGTTCTTTTCCCCGCCCCAATTGAGAACTACGAGGCCTGTATTCTTCCTGCGGAATTGCGGAGCGTTTAATCAAAGGCATTTGCGCCGGCCTCGGTATTCTTTCCGCAGATGGAAATTCATCCTCATCAAAGTCATCTCCATCTGTTTCCTCTTTTTCCCCAGAAACAGCATCTTTAATCGCGTTCTGAGAAAATTTTTTGCCTAAAGAACTATTGGGAAACATCGGAAGATTTTGAATCGCGCTTCTGGAATCATTTGAAAAAGACAAGCTGTCAAGATTCGGCAGTTCCGGAAGCCTCGGAAGCTCGGGTAGCGACGGCATTGAATCAGATTTTTTCTCCTCTTTTTTTCCAAACCAACTCATTTTATTATGTGAAATTTATTTCGTGATGTATATATTATAAAATATAAGTTTAAAAACTTTGTTTTTTACCGATGAATAAATTTATTAATGAAAAAGATTTTATTCGCAGATAAAGATTCTGATTTACAAATGGACAAAAAAGAAAAAAGAGACAGCCCGGAAAAAAAAGGTTTTATCATTGAAGCGCTTTCTTCGGTTATAGGAAAACAAGGCGAAGACATAATAAAATTTCTTGACGCGGAAAAGTACATAAATGAATTTATCATCGCGAAAAAACTTGATATCACAATAAACCAGACAAGAAATATTCTTTACAAACTTTCAGAGCATGGCCTCGTGTCTTCAATAAGAAAAAAAGACAAACGAAAAGGATGGTATACTTATTTTTGGAGACTTGAAACTTTGAGGACTCTGAATTTCCTGAAAGAAATCGTGAAAAAAAGAATAGAGCAGACAGCCCAGCAAATTCAAAGCAGAGAAATTAAAACTTTTTACGTCTGCGAAAGATGCAACATTGAATACAACGAGGAAAATGCGCTGCTTCACGATTTTACATGCAGCGAATGCGGAAACATTTTTGTTTTAAAGGACAATACCAAAACAATAAAAGAACTGAAAAAGAATTTGGAAAAATTTGAGAAACAGCAGGAAATTATAAACATTGAAATCGACGGTGAAAAAGAAAAGGGCAACAAGAAAAAAGTAAAGGAAATAAAGAAAGAAGAGAAAGAAAAGGTCAAGAAAAGAATGGAAAAGAAAAAAGAGAGGGATTTGAAAAAAAAGAAAGAAGAAAAATTGACAAAGAAGCCGCAAAAAAAACCCGCAAAAAAATTCAAAGGAAAAAACAAAAAAATCAGGAAACATTTCAAACAAAAAACAAAAAAAAAGGTTAAGAAGAAAAAATAGAGATGCTTCAGGTCTACAAGATTTCCGGCAGACAAAATTTTTTTAGCAATCTTAGTCTGACTTCCCAACTTATTTTCGCAAATGTATTTTTTTATTTTGTTTCGCTCATCATTCTTTTCACTTTAGGCGAGGATTTTTTCTTAAACAATTTCGCAATAAATCCCGAACAGATTTCACAAGGAAAAAGCTTGTGGACATTTTTCACGAGCATGTTTTCACACGTTTTGTTTTTTCACATTTTCGCGAACATGTTCTCCCTTTTCTTCATAGGAAATTTTCTTGAGAAAATTATAGGGAAAAAGAGATTTTTCTGGGTTTATATCGTTTCCGGAATTCTCGGAGGGATTTTTTTTGTTGCTTCCGGAATTATTTTCAACAACAGTTCTCCCGGAGTCGGCGCGAGCGGAGCAATATTCGGACTGCTCGGAGTTTTGGCGGTTCTTGTACCGCGTTCCAAAATTTATCTCATTGCAGGACCTCTTATATTGATTTTGCTGCAAGTCATTTTAAGCCCTGTTATTCCCGTAAACCTCGCCGGAACTTTAAGTTTTATTTTCAACATCCTTATTTTTGCAATGATTCTGTCAATGTTTTCCTTCAATTCAAGCATGAGAAAAATCGCCGTGCCGATTGAACTGCAAATGTGGCTCCTTCCGATTATCGCGATTGTTCCTCTTGTAACCATCGGTTTTTTTGTTAACCTCCCTATAGGAAACAGCGCACATATAGGTGGATTGATTGTAGGACTTTTATACGGATTTTATCTCAAGCAGAAATACCCAAACAAAACCAGAATGATTAGCAGGCATTTTCAATAGCGAGTGAGGAAAAAAATGAAAAATAAAAAAATAAAAAACAAACGAAGAAACTTTTTCGCGAGACAATATTCCGAGTGCTGGAGTTATTTAAAATCGTCAAGGAATTTTATTTACGCAATCATAGGAATTTTTTTCGGATTTTCTCTTGTAAGTTTTTTTCTTCCAGTTCCAAACAGCATAGTTTTGCAAATTTCAAAATTCATAGAAGAAATTTTAAGCAGAACAGAGGGAATGAATCAGTTTGAATTGATAAAATTTATTTTTCTGAACAATCTGCAAAGTTCGTTTACGGGAATGCTTTTCGGAGTTTTCCTCGGGATTTTCCCTATTGCAGCTGTAATTCTCAACGGATACATACTCGGTTTTGTCGCAAACATAAGCGTCAAATCAGAAGGATTTTTGGTTTTGTGGCGATTATTTCCGCACGGAATTTTTGAATTGCCTGCTGTTTTTATTTCTCTCGGTCTTGGGTTGCGGTTCGGGACTTTCGTATTTCAGAAAAACAAAGCTGAAAGTTTTAGAGAATATTTGTGGAACTCTTTGAAATGTTTTTTGTTCATCATCTTTCCTCTCCTTGTAATTGCGGCAATAATTGAGGGAAGTTTGATATACTTTACGGGATAATTTTATATAGTCTTTTTGCCATAAATAATAGATTTAATTTAAAACTAAATCAAAAAGGGAGGTTAAACATGTCAAACGATTGGAAGAAATGGGCTGTTGTTCTCGGCGGTGTTCCGGCTGCTGTAGGACAATTCTGGGGAGCTAATTATTATCTGCCATTGATTGGCGGAGCAGTAGCGGCTGTTGTTGCTTTGCTTCCGGAATAAGAAACCTTTTTATTTTTTTATTTTGTTTAATTTTTGGTGAATATCTTTTTATAGTTTGAATTGTAGATTTACAGATGAAAAAAAGCGGGCAACTAACGATTTTCATAATCCTTGCGATTGTTATCATTGCGGCTGTTTTTTTGTTCTTCGCGATTCAAACCGATTTTATAAAGCAACCATCAAATCCTGATGCTGAAAGAATTCGGAATTTTGTGCAAAGTTGCATTGAACAAGAAGGCGAAAAAACAATTTATCAAATCGGGCAAAACGGCGGTTATTATTTTCCAACTAATTTGTCAACAGATTCCGGAGTTGCAATTTATTATCAAAACGGAAAAACTTATGTTCCGACAAGAGAGCAGATTGAAAATGAAATATCTAAATCTATTATTCTAAATTTACCAGATTGTATTAATAATTTTACAAATTTTGCCGACTTACAAGTAGATTATGGTAAAAGCAGTGTGGAAACCGACATTCAGGACGAGAAAATTAATTTAAATGTCAATTATCCCCTGCGTGTAATCAAAGAGGACAGCGTTATTGCTCTTGAAGATTTTAAAATAGAAATCTCTTTGAGAGTTGGGAAGATTCATAACGCAGTTCTTGAATTTGTGCAACAATCAGATGAAAATGTTTGTTTAAGCTGCATTTATGATATCTCGGAGAAAGACGATTTAAACGTAGAAATAATAGATGATTATGGAAACAATACAATTATTTTTGTTTTCAGAGATGAAACTATAACTTCAGAAGGAGGTTTTTTTGAATTAGTTTTTGCTAATAAATACGGGTAAAATGATATATTTGAATAAATTTAAACTAAGCATTTTATTGTTTATTATCTTCTTTATCGGTTTTGTTAACTCTGAAGAAATTCAAACTATTGAAAACTCAACAGACATTGGGAATCAGATTATAGCAAAGGGTGTTGAACTTCAGAGATTAAGCAATGAAAATACAAAATTAACCTTTGTAAGTCAAGAAGCAGAGGTTAATGTTAAAGGAGATTTATTTGCCAATATCACAACACAAGAAGGGTCAGGACATCCCACTTTTCTGGAATTTGATAATGAAGGTAATATCTTAAAAGCAGATTTCACAGTTAACGAAAAAGGAGGAAATTATGTTTTTGGAAACACGCGAATTTATGTTCCTCCGAATTCAAGAGTTATTTTTGATGGAAATGAAATTTTAGTGAAACCCGTAAAAGATTCTGCAATAATCGAGACGCCAAAACCAAAAGACCCCTTATTTTTAACGCGTAATGTTATATTCAACGGCGAGAATATTAAACTCCCAGACGGTTCAACTTTTAATGGAAAGTTAAGTTTTGAAGACGGTCGGGCTTTTATTAGATCTGGAGATGAATTAATTCTTAACGATGAAATCAGATT
>CAZAOW010000045.1:0-271 GCA_964487075.1 Candidatus Woesearchaeota archaeon
GTTGATTTGCTGAAAGTTGCGAGAAGAAGATGATTAGTCTTTGTCTTCTTCTAAAAAATCTTTTAATTCTTTCTTAGTCCACCAAGCAAAATCATTAGGAATGCTATCTTTTGTAAATGTTACAACTTCATTTATTTTATTTCCGTGATTTCCGATTTTTGGCAACTTTTCTAGTTCAGCTATAACATAAGGAGTAAATGCCCACTGATTATCTTTTTTCTGAACATCAGATTCTATACCAACAACTCTAAATTTTTTTGCGACAACTCCA
>CAZAOW010000045.1:281-4937 GCA_964487075.1 Candidatus Woesearchaeota archaeon
GACTCTCCATATCTGATCAAATCATGACAGAAAAATAGCAATCCTTCGGGATATTTTTTAATGTGTGGGGGTGATTCATGTCCCGGGATGCTTTGTCTTCTTAAAGCGATATATTTATTCTCCTTCTTTAAAATAATTTCAAAGGTTATATGTGTTCCTCCTTTAACTTGCTTAGAAAGCGGCGACCCAAAATTTGCCTCTTTATTTCTCCACTTATACTGAAATGTCATTCATAATCATGATTTTCAATCTTTTTATTTCTTCCCCAAAACTTCCCTAATCACTAAGGGTTTGGCGAATTTGGATTTATTTTTTTTCTTTCAATAAATCTCTCAACTTCTTCTCCAAAATATTTTTCTCAATTTGAATAACTCTCGCAACTTCGTCGTATCCGTGCAATCTTCTTGTGAGTTCATTGAATAAGTCGTTCCATCCGTTGTTCGTCAAAGCTATGAGTTCAGGGGAAATTATTTCAATGTGTGAAGGCATGTACTTGAACATTAAAATCGCTATGTGTAAAATTTCTTCAACCTCAATTTCCAATTCAACAAAAGCGGTGTAAAGGTCTTTTCTGTCTTTCATTACCGCCGGTTCGTTTAAAATTTTATTTAGAACAATCACGCCCTTTTCTTTCTCAACTTCGCCGACAAGATTGTTCAACGCGGTTGTGAGGTGTTCTGCTGGTTTTCCGATTGCTTCCAGAATCATAATCGCATTTATTTTTTCATTTCTCATTTTATTATTATACCAATTCGCTTTTTCTTGTTTTATTCTTTAAAACCAATAAAAATGCAATAATCGCCGAAAAAACAATCAAGCTTATTAATGCATAATTATCTCGCAAATTCCAAAAACTATTTTCGCTTTTTATATCTTGTGTGTCCGCGTTTTGGTTCAATTTTATGACTTGCGGCGCGGTTTCTTTTTGTTCTTCTTCTGAATTATCAACAACGTCGGCGGTTATTGAGACTTGTTTGTTCAAGGTTTCGTTTGCCTCGCTGTTTTCAATTGGAGTTTCTTCATCCTCTGAATTTTCAACAGATTGGGAAGAATTCTCGTCGTCATTTTGCTCGTTCGCAGATTCGGGGATTGTTGATTCGTCAACGCAAGCCAAACCTTGAGTTTTTATATCTGAGACATAACCTGCGCTAATACCGCTAACTTTTTCCAATTCATCAACGGAGATGTAAGGTCTCAAATTTATTATCTTCCAAGCGGTTACATTTCCAACATGAACTATTAAATCCAATTCTTCAACCGTCGCGACATTTATGTCAACCTGTGTCTCATTGCATTCGGCAGAAATAAAATTAATCAGGATTATAGCCGCAAAAATGAAAATCAGCTTGTTCATTAAAAAGAAAGAAATCGCCAAATTTTAAAGATTGTTGTATTTTTCCGCGAAATCAATGTATTCTATTTTTCCTCTTTCTTTCGCCTTTTTTGCAATCAAAATCCGCGAGAATATTTTTTTGTCAAGAAGAAATTTGCATTTTCCTTTTTCAGTTTTGTCAAGCCAGCCGTTTCCTTTTACCTCTACTCCGATTATGTCGTAAAGTTTTCCCTTTCTTTTGAATGCAATGAAATCGGGGAAACCTGTTCCGATGCTGAGAATTTTAATAAAAGGGTTGAATTTTCTTTTCGCCTTTACAAGTTTTTTTGTTTCCAAATCAACATTGTTTGTCCATTTGTCCAAAATCCATCCGCCTTTTTCCAAATCCGCGCGAACCTTCAATTCAAATCGCGCGCCTGCGGCGCGCGCCAATTTACCGCGTTTTGATTTTGAAGAAGTTTTCATAGATAGGAAAAGAAGAAAGAGTTTTTATATTTTTAAGGAATAGATTTAAATCCTAACTTAACGAGCCCCCTAAAATCTCGCTGGGCTCTTTCTTCAATTCTTTTTTCATCATCTTTCCAATAATCTGGATGATAAATTTCGCTGCCGGCATTTTTTGTTTTAACTTTGATTTTCCCATTCTCCCATAAAGTCAAGACGGGAATTGCAAATCTGGGGTTGTCGTCGCTATTTTGATAGTAAGATACTAAATTTTCCAGAGGAAAAAGTCGCGTTAAATCTCTGGACAATCCGTTAATCTGACTTAATTCCGGATAAAACATGTTTGCGGTGATGGGAATTCCTTCGTTGCTGTAAAGATAAGCTACGTCGCATTCTGCTTCGCCCAGAACATAAAATAATAAAAAAGGATTTTTGGGAATTTGAAAATTAAATTTTTCCGCTATTTTAGAAATCTTCCTCATGTTTTTTTTGTATGACTCTTCGCCGCTTACATAAAACTGTTCCCCAAATCTGTGTAGTTTTAATATGCCTTCAATATTAATTCCTTTTATAACTGTTAAAGAACTCATAAATCCCTCTGCTCGGCACTTATAAGAGTTATTGATGTAAAATTATTCTCTCTCATAAATCCCTCGCCTGCAAAGTTCTTCTTCCGTTTTGCTTCGCCCTTTTTATTCCTTCTCTAAGGATTTCTTCAACTTTTCTTTCCAGCGCGGTTTCAACTTCGTCGGCGACGCTCGTGATTTCATTTTCTTTGTCCAACTCGCGAACGACTTTTCTTATGTTTGATTTTATTATCAGCGCCATTTTTCAATGAAGAAATAGGAATTTAATAATTTTGCCCCCCAATACCCACGATCCAAATCCAATATTAAGGTGCAATCAGTTTCTGTAAAATTTTCTGCAATAATTGATGGTAACGATAAATTTTTTGTGGATTAACTTTTCTTAATTGACGAAAAATCTGGCGGAGCCGATTTTGAGCATATTTTTATTTTATCTGCTCCAGTAATTTAATGACCTTGTCTTTTCCTATTGCAAAAATCAAATTTGCAAGTCTCGGACCTTTCCTTTTTCCTATGATTATTACATAAGCTGTTTCAAAAAATTCCTTCACGTTGATTCCGGATGCGTTTGAGATGTTGTAGAACTCGTTGAGCAAATCGTCCTCGTTAATTTTTTTCGTTTTCAATATTTCTTTCAGGGAAATCATCGCCTCTTTCTGATTTTCGGTAAGTTTTGTTTCAACTTTTTCCTTAAGTTCAAATTTGAAATCATCCGTGGCGTATTTCTCAATCCAATTTTTTGCTTTTTCCGCTCTTTGTTTTCCGTATTTTCCCAATTTTTCGGTTTTTCCAGTTTGAATCAGCGTCGTCAAATGCCTGAAACTTATTCTCTCGGGTTTTTTCTTCGGGACTTTTAAAACAGAAAGTTCGTAAATTCTTTTTTCCTGCCCATTCGCCTCTTTCTCAAAATATTTTCTTTCAAGCTCGTCGTAATCTTCGTAAATTTTTATCACGTCATTGTCAAAACTGATTTCAAATCCTTTGTTAGGTCTTGTCCCGACAAAAAGATATCTTATTATCTCTGGCTCATAAATTTCTTCAACATCTTTCAGAGTTACAACATTTCCTTTTGACTTTGACATTTTTCCCTCGGCTCCTTTTATATTTACGAAATCATACATGACATACATCGGCGCGTCGTAATTATAAATTTCTTTTGATATCTCTTTTCCCGTCATGAAACTTCCGCCGTGAACGCTGTGGTCGTTTCCTCCCGGCTCAAAATCAACTTTCTCGTAAAACCAGCGCGAAGGCCAGTCTATTCTCCACTTCAATTTTACAATTCCTTTTTTTCTGAAATCAAATTCGTTTTTGAAACCACATTCGCATTCATATCCTATGACGTATCCTTCAACTTTGAGAATTTTCGTGCTGTCTTTCCTGCATTTTTCGCAATAAACTTCAATAGGCATCCAATCTTTTTCCAACGGCTCTTTTCGGTATTTGTCAAGAATCTTTATTATTTTTTTTCTTTCGTCAAGAGCTTTTTTTATCAACGGCGCGTAAAAGCATTTTTTGTTTCTCTGGCTTTGCCTTATAAAATTAGGTTTTATTCCAACGCCCGCAAGCGACTTCTCAAACTCTTGTTCAAAATGTTCCGCGTAACTTTTTTTGTCGTCGTAAGGACTCGGAACTTCGCTGACAGGCATGCCGATATAATTTTCCCATTCTTTCTTCTTTTTCTCCGGCAGATTTTCAGGAACTTTTCTGAATCTGTCAAAGTCGTCCCATGAATAAATAAACTTTGCTTTTCTGCCTTTGCTTTTCAGCGCGCGAACAACCAAATCCGTTGTAATGACTTCCCGAAAATTTCCTATGTGAACTGTTCCCGACGGCGTGATTCCTGACGCGCAGACAAATTCTTTTTTCCTACCCTTTTGTTTTATTATGTCTTCGGCAATTTTGTCCGCCCAGAAGAATTTTTCCATGCTTGGGAAAAAGAATTTTAATTTAAATATGTTTATCCCACCCACCCCAGAAATCCAAAAACACATGTTAATGCTAAATCAAACCTTGAGAAACTGATTGACGATGAAGGACTTTTGCAAAAGTTGAGGATAATGATAAATCTTTCCACACTAATCTTTTTCCGTCAGCGGAAAATCCTGCCAGAGGTGGATTTGTAGAAATATTAATATTTCGCGAGCCGAAGGCGAGCGCATTAATTTCTTCCGTCCATTTCAATATTAAGAAGAGTATCAACCATTTGCTGAAATGGATTCCAACGACTGACGTGGACATATTTTATTTTTTTGAAATTGTCTTGCAACTTTTGAACTTGAAGAAATAATT
>CAZAOW010000046.1:0-1846 GCA_964487075.1 Candidatus Woesearchaeota archaeon
CAACCCAGGTTTATCACTTGCAGCAAAGAATTGAAGTTCTTGAAAAGAAAACGAACCTCGGAAGTTAGGTTTATTAACCAAATTCTGTTTTTCTCATAATGTCCGATGTGAATAAATTTATTTTTAATTTGATAAGAGAAAATAAGAAAGAGATAACCCGAATTTTAATAGTGGCCGCAATCGGTTCTTTGATTGCCACAGGAGTGCCGTTTATTTACGGGAAACTGTTTGATTTGGCGATAGTCCCGAACTCTTCGCAAAATTTTATTCTTTCTTTGATAGGGTTGTGGTTTTTTATAAGCATCACTTCAAATTTTATCTCCAATAAAACTGTGGAGATGGGCGAAAAACTCGGCGTAAAAATAAATACTGAAACAAGTGCGGACGCTTATTCGCATTTTATAAAATTGCCGATACCTTTTCACAAAAAAGAAAGGCGCGGAGAAATTATTGATAAGATAACGAGATCCGCGCACAGATTAAATAATTTGGTTGACGTTTTTTCAAGCACGCTGCCATATTTTTTGATGCTTATTCTTGCCGTTGTTGTAATGTTTTTTTTCCGGTGGCAACTTGCCTTTGTAGTAATATTATCCTTTTTTATTTATACGATAGCAACTGTCGCAAAAACAAAAAAACTCATGAAGATAAGATTGCACGAGGATAAATTTTATAACAGGCAATACGGAAAAATATACGACAAGCTTTACAACGTTTTTCTCGTTAAGAATTTTGCGATGGAAGAGCGGGAAAAAGAAGACATTGACAAAAGAATGAACCGTCTGAAAAAAATCTCGGCGCATGCCGCGAAAAAAGACGCCGAATTGTCAACAGTTCAAGATATAATTTATACAATCAGTTTCGTCTCCGTTTTATCCCTTGCAATTCTTTTTCTCAGGTCCGGAGACTTGACTTCAGGGCAGTTCATAATGTTCTTTGGTTACACAAACATGGCGTTTGCGCCGTTCCGGCACATAACTTCAATTTACAGAAATTTCCGCCTTGTAACCGTTTCAATAAGAAGAATCGTCGGCATAAGGAGAATGATTCCGGAAGAGATGAAGCACGGCGATAAAACAATTCCCGATTTCAAGGGAGAAATAGAATTTGAAAATATTTCATTCAAATATCCGAAAGGGAAAGAAGTTTTGAAAGACGTAAACCTGAAAATAAATGCCGGCGAAACTATTGCGCTCGTCGGAAAAAGCGGTGTTGGCAAAACAACTCTTTCTGAACTGATTTTGGGATATTACAAGCCGGACTCCGGAAAAATAAAAGCCGATGGAGTTGAGCTTTCAAAATTAAAACTGAAATGGTTGAGAGACCAGATAGCAATTGTTCCGCAGGATTTGAATTTATTTAACGATACTCTGGCGAATAATTTGAAATATGCAAAACCCGAGGCAACAAAAGAACAAATAATCCAGGCAACAAAGGCGGCTCACGCCCACGAGTTTATAATGAATTTTTCGAAAAAATACGCTTCTCTCGTCGGAGAAGAAGGAATAAAACTTTCAATGGGACAAAGACAGAGAATTGCGATTACGATGGCTTTTTTAAAAAACCCGAAAATCTTGATTCTTGACGAACCGACGTCCGCCTTGGATGCCGAGTCGGAGAAAAAAGTCCAGGAAGGAATAAACAAACTGATAAAAGGAAGAACAACAATTATCATCGCGCACAGATTTTCAACAGTGAGAAAAGCGCACAGAATTATTGTGTTGGACAAAGGCAGGATTGCTGAAGTGGGAAATCATTACGAACTCATGAGAAAAAAAGGAATTTATTTCAAATTGTATTCTCTCCAAAAGGGCGCGGATTTGGCGGACAAATAATTTATTAAGTT
>CAZAOW010000046.1:1946-4934 GCA_964487075.1 Candidatus Woesearchaeota archaeon
TACGCGTTGAAAAACGCAATTGCCCACGACGGAAAAGCGCAAGTCGGGAGCGTTATCTCGGCGTTGTTTAATGAGGGTTTGAAAAAATCAGAAATTCCCAAATGCATAAAAGAAATTTCAAAAATAATTTCTTCTGTAAATTCAATGCCAGTTGAAGAGCAAAAAAAAGAATTCCTTGGGTTGCAATCAAAAATTTCCGAGAGACACGGGCGCGAAGGTTTATCTGAGTTGCCGAATGCCAAAAAAGGAAAAGTCATAATGCGCTTCGCGCCAAGTCCTTCTGGTCCTCTTCACGTCGGGCATGCGCTGACGTCTTCTTTGTCTTATCTTTATGTGAAAAAATACGGCGGAAAATTTTATATTAGAATTGAAGACACAAATCCGGAAAATATTCTCCCCGAAGCTTACAAAATGATAGAATCGGATTGTAACTGGCTTTTTAAAAAGGAAGCCGAGATTATTATCCAATCTTACAGGATGGAAATTTATTACAAATATGTTGAAAAGTTGCTGAAAAAAAACGCGGTTTACGTCTGCACGTGTTCCCAAAATGAATTTGAAAAATGTGTTTTAGAGATGAAGAATTGTCCTTGCAGAATTTCGGATTCAAAGAAAAATAATTTGAGATGGAAGAAAATGCGGGATAAAAAAGGTTTCCAGCCGGGGGACGCTGTTCTAAGGTTTAAATCAGAAAACGGAATGAAAGACAAAAACCCCGCGTTCAGGGATTTTCCTCTCGCGAGAATAAATGAAACAAAACATCCTCTCCAAAAAAACAAATATCGCGTCTGGCCTTTGATGAATCTTGCCGTCGCTGTTGACGATATTGAGCTCGGAATTACGCACGCAATCCGCGCCAAAGACCATATTGATAATGCGAAAAGGCAGGAAATGATTCACAAAGTTTTGGGAAAAAGATCTCCATGGTCCGGATTTCTCGGGCGGTTTAAATTCACAGACATTGAACTTTCCAAAACAAAAATAAAAAAAGCCATAGAAGAGGGAAAATATTCCGGCTGGGACGATCCTCGGCTTCCAACGCTGATTGCACTGCGCAAGAGGTATAAGCCGGAAGCGTTTTGGAGATTTGCAGAACAGATTGGAATTTCGGAAAACGACAAAGTTATGGAGAAAAAAGATTTCTTTCAATTGTTGGATAATTTCAATAAATAACTTCTACTTTTTTCTTGCTTTGATAATTAAGAAAGAGGGATAATTAGATGTTTTTTTGTAGGCTCTTTCATTGAATCTCTTGCTCTCTTTTGGTGGTTTTGGTTCTAGCACCCTTTCTATAACAAAATCAGAATCAGCTAAAGAATTAATAATGGTTTCAAAAGTATGTTGATAATCTACAACTTCTGATTCTTTAAAAATTTCCCATACAACTTTTCTATTTTGGAAATAAGGCATTATCATCATCCGTTTTTTCCCTTTAATTTTTGTTTCACTAAGAAGTCCTGATAATGGATGACTTATAGAGAACACAAAAATACCCTTTCTTTTTAATATCCTTGAAACCTCTTTGAATAATAATCTTAAATTTTTGAAATAATGCGCCATAAGACTGCTAGTAACTATATCAAATTGAGAATTTTTGAAGGGAGTTTTGGACGCATTTCCAATATAAAATTTAATTTCTGGATTTTCTCTTTTTGCTATATTAATCAACTTAGATGAAAAATCTAATCCCACTACATTTGAATTCCATGATGCAATTTTTTTTGTAAAAATTCCAGAACCGCACCCCAAATCTAAAACCTCTTTGTTTCTAACAATATTTTTAAGAAAGGAGATCATGGCAGGTTTTTCTATCTGTTTATGATAAAAATTTGTTTCGGGATTTAATAAACTATTATGGTACTCTTCAGCGGATTTATCATAAGAACTTCTTGTTATTTTTGGATCAGTTTTCTGCATAAAAAAATAAAGAAGATTGACTTTTTAAAAAGTCCCTTTTATAGGATAATAATCAATCACAAAAACATTTTTAAAGAAGATTCTATTGTAATAAAAATTAAAGAGGCAAAATGATACACGATAAACGCGGGCTTTCGGCAATAATAATTACTTTGATGATGATTCTTCTTGCAATTGTCGCGGTTGGCGTCGTTTGGGTTGTAGTTCAAAATCTTCTTAAAAGCGAAACAGGAAAAGTTGCGACAGGAGCCGCCTGCCTTGATGTTAATGTTGAAGCGACAAAAGCTTCATGTGTTGATGACACGAGCGTTCCTGTAATTGAGAAAAGCGTTTGTGATGTAACCCTTACAAGAGATGCCGGAGGAGACGAAATCGGCGGAGTTAAATTGATATTTACAAATGAAGCTGCGGATTCAAGTTTTGTTTTCACACAAACAGGGGATATTGGATCATTGGAAACAAAAACCGTATCTGACACTGTAACTGGAATACCTAACATAAACAAGGTTGAAGTTGTTGTATTCTTCACAGATGCTTCGGGAAACGAGGAAGTTTGTTCTGTTTCAAATCCGTTGGAATTTTAATTTTTTCAATCTTTGTTTAATAAATCTTAGCTGTTTAAAATTTGGTTCGCCTTGGCTCACAATTGATAAAAAGATTAACCAAAAGCCATTACGCATAGGCATCGCGAGACACGGAAAAACAAACGGGTTTTGCATTAACATTATATTAATATGCGAACGACGAAGAAGTGAGCCCTTTTTTCAATAATCTGATAAAAATCAGAATTTCTAAACAAAACTTAACCCTTGATTAAATTTAAAAACTCCTCTCTTCTGGAATTTTCATGTCAAATAAAAGTTTGAACTATCGGCATAATCCAATATTTGGATTTCATTAGTGATAACTTTGCTTCTGACAAACTTTTTATATCTCTTTTAACTAAACTAAATATGGAATCAGCCTTGAGTCAATCTTTAAGGAGGTTGAACGTCAAGGAACCTTGGTTCCTTACGATGGCGGCTGTAGTTCAGTGGCAGAACACGAGACTGTGGCTCTTGAGACGAGAGT
>CAZAOW010000047.1:0-4827 GCA_964487075.1 Candidatus Woesearchaeota archaeon
TATAATTGCCGGAACTGTCGGAGTACCCACCGCAATTGCTTTTCACATATTTGGTTTATGGGGTGCAAGGTTATTCGGGCCTGATGAATGGACTCCTTACACAATACGAGCAACAATCTGCGGGATTGTTGCAATAATGCTAGTTCCGATAATAACCGGATACTCCGGAGGAACAAATCTTTCAGGTCTCCTAATTTATCTCATAATAAGTTATGTTGTTTATTATTCCATGATATTGTTCTTTTTTAGAGAGGAAATACCAATTGAAATTATCGCACTTCCACCGGCATTATTTTTTGACTTTGGAATGCAGCTTGAATTATTTGGACTTTTTGGAGACACCATTTCCAACATGATGACAAACGGAATAGAATCTGGATGGCCTTTTATTATTTTTGCAGGAATAATTCTGGGGCTGATTTTTTTCTCCATGAACGCAAAAATTATAGGAGACTTTTTGCAAGAGATCTGGAATTCATTTTTCAGTAAGAAAGAGAAAAAAGAAGATTACAATATTCCACAAAGAAATGATTATTCAGAATATGCGGAATTCTTTGAAAAAAGATAATATTCTTGAATTATTAAAATGCCTCACAAACCAATACCTCAAGAAGAGCCGATGGGCTGCGGTGTCGCTTGTGCGGCAAGTTTGCTTGGAATTTCCTATGGGGAATCCTTAAATCTTTTTAATAGAAAGCATGCAAATGTTCCAAACTTTTATTGTAAAGAAATAGTTAATATCCTAAAAAATAGAAAATTGAATTATAGATATAACAAAGTAACAAAAAAGACAGAACAACATATCCACAAAATTGGCTCAATTGTCTTTATAAGAAAATCAGAGAAATATTTTTATGGGCATTTCCTATTAAAAACAAAAAGGGGTTTTATGGATTCTTGGATTAATATTCCAAAAATGAATCCTGCAAAATCCGGCTTCAGAAAAAAACTCCCGGGTAAACCGCAATGGATTATTTATTCAAACAGCAATCTTTAAAACTTCTTTTTTTGTGTCTATTTTGGGCGCTGGTGGTCTAACGGTATGACATTTGCCTTCCAGTGTGTTTTCGGAGAAAACTCGCTGGTTAAAAATCGCGAGATTTTTTCTCCAAGCAGAACACAGCAGAGAGCAAATTGCCTGGGTTCGACTCCCAGCCGGCGCATTTTAACCGAGAAAAAATGGAAGAAAATAAAACCTTGGATTTCAAAGAAAAAAATTGGTACGACAAGAGTTATAAAATTCTTCTTATAATTCCTTTGATTCTTTTTATCGGTTCGTTTGTTTACCTTTATTTTTTCTACGCCGCCAACGGAGACATTGTTTACAAAGATGTCTCAATAACAGGCGGAACTACGATGACTGTTTTTGCGAAAATAAATGTGGATTTGCTTGAGGAAAATCTCAGAGAAAAATTTCCAGACGTTATTGTAAATTCAATAACAGATTTTCGTTCAAGGGAGCAAACAGGTTTTCTTGTTGAAACTATTTCTCCAGTCGAAGAGCTGAAAATTTTCTTGGAAGATTATCTCGGCTACGAATTAAATTCTGAAAATTCTTCAATTGAATTCACAGGCACCGCACTTTCATCCAGCTTTTATAAACAACTGAGATTTGCGATGATAATTTCCTTCGTCCTCATGGCGATAGTTGTATTTTTTATTTTCAGAACGCCGATAAGAAGTTTGTCAATCATCCTTGCAGGTTTCGCAGATATAATGATGACAATTGTCGTCGTGGATTTACTTGGAATCAGACTTTCAATATCGGGAATAGTTGCATTGCTGATGCTCATAGGTTATTCTGTTGATGTTGACATTATGTTAACCACAAGGGTTGTTAGGGAAAAAATCGGAAGTTTAAATCACAGAATTTACGAGGCATTTAAAACAGGAATCACAATGACTCTGACTGCAATCGCTGCCGTCGGGGTTGCTCTTGTTTTCACACGTTCGCTTTCTCCGGCGCTAGAACAAATGTTCACAATAATCTTGATAGGATTGTGCTTTGATATTTTCAACTGCTGGGTTACAAACGCTTCATTGCTTAAATGGTACGCGGAGGTTACAAAAAAAATATGAAACTTGGATGGAGAATTTGGGCTTTAATTATAATCCTCGGACTGTCGCTGCTTGCAATATTCGGATTCCCTCCGACATTTTTTCAGGACGGCGTTGTGATAAAATCTGTTTCCCAAAACTCTACATCGTTTGATTCTGGATTGCGCCAAAACCAGATAATAATCGGAATAGACGGAAAGGAAATAAATAATGTTGAGGATTATGCAAATGCCTTGGCGGGAAAATTCGTTTCAAATACAAGCACAAAAACAATCATAACAATGAAAAATTCCGAGTTTGTCTTATTCACTAATTCTGCGCCGGAAATAACTGTTTCAAACGTCCCGAAGACAAACCTGAAGTTAGGTCTGGATTTGGCTGGGGGCGCGAGGGCATTGATAAAAGCGCAGGATTTTTCTATGAGTTCGGAAGAAGCGCAGCAACTTTCTGAAATAATAAAAAACAGATTGAATGTTTACGGATTGGAAGATATAAAAGTTTCCCCGATTTCTGATTTGTCCGGGAATAATTTTGTAAGAATAGAAATTGCGGGAGCAACGCCGGATGATTTGGAGTCTCTGGTTTCTCAACAGGGAAAGTTTGAAGCGAAAATTGAAAACGACACGGTTTTCATCGGCGGAGAAAAAGATATCGCTTCGGTCGCCCGTTCAGGACAGGAAGCTGTCGTGGAAAGTTGTCAACAATCTCCGGACGGAAGTTTCTTTTGCAATTTCAGATTCACTGTTTTCCTTAGCCCCGGAGCAGCGCAAAAACATGCCGACATAACTCAGACGCTTGAAGCAAATTTCACGTCAAACGGAGAAAACTATCTCTCTCAAAAACTTGATTTGTATCTTGATGATAAATTAGTTGACAGCTTGTTAATTTCTGAAGGGCTTAAAGGCCACGTTACAACTCAGATTTCCATTTCAGGTTCTGGAAACGGCGCAACGCAAAATGAGGCGATAAAATCTGCGGAAGAGAATATGAAAAAACTCCAGACAATTCTTGTTACAGGAAGTTTGCCATACAAACTTGAAATAGTAAAACTTGACACACTTTCACCTTTGCTCGGAGAACAATTTATTTATCTTCTTCTTCTCGCCGGCTCTGTTGCAATACTTGTAGTTAGCGTGATAATTTTTATAAGATACAAAAAAATAAAAGAATCTCTTGCAGTTTTGTTCACATCTTTTTCAGAAATTGTGATAATACTCGGCATAGCTGCATTTATAGGTTGGAACCTTGATTTGCCGAGTATTGCGGGAATTTTAGCGACGATAGGAACAGGTGTTGACCAACAAATTGTGATTCTTGACGAAGCGAGGAGAGGAAGAGGTTCTTCGTTAAGAGAAAAAATGAAACAAGCGATATTCATTGTAGCTTCTGCGTATGTAACTTCGCTGGTTTCCCTGCTTCCTTTGTACTGGGCTGGTGCCGGATTATTCAAAGGATTCGCAATTACGACAATAATAGGAATAACTGCCGGTGTTTTAATAACACGTCCCGCTTTCACGGAAATGATAAAGAAGATTGAAGAATAAGATATCTAGATTTCAATCTCATAATTATTTTAAAACGATTTTATGTGAAATTATAATGAAGATTCTTGTAACCGGAGGCGCAGGTTACATAGGAAGTCACGCTGTAAAAGAATTGCTGAAAAAAGGTTACGAGGTTGTTGTTTATGACAATCTAAGTCGCGGATTTCAAGAACCGCTTCCAAGAGAAATTAAATTTGTCCAAGGAGATTTGAACAATCCTAAATTGCTTGAACATGTTTTTAATTCAAACAAATTTGACGCGGTGATTGATTTTTCTGGAAGTACTGAAGTTGAAGAATCAATGAAAAATCCGAAAAAGTTTTATCTCAATAATGTAATCTCTCTTTTGAATTTGTTGCAAATCATGAAAAATTATAATGTTAAGACAATTGTTTACTCTTCCTCTGCATCGGTTTATGGAGAACCCTCAACGATTCCGGTTCACGAAGATTGTAATCTTAATCCTAACAATGTTTATGGGGAGACAAAGGCGATTGCGGAAAAAATGTTGAATTTTTTTGATAAGATTTACGGAATAAAATCTGTTGCTCTTCGCTATTTCAATGCCGCCGGCGCGGATTTCAACGGAGATATGGGCGAGGCGCACAATCCGGAGACCCATTTGATACCAATAGTTCTTAACGCTGCTTTGAAAAAAAGGAAAAGTGTATCAATATACGGAACAGATTTTGCGACAAAAGACGGAACAGCCGTAAGAGATTACATTCACGTAAAAGACTTATCGCAAGCCCATATTCTGGCGATAAATCATCTTTTTTCCGGCGAAAAAAGTAAGATATTCAATATTGGAACTGGAAAAGGATATAGTGTAAAGGAAATAATTGAAACGGCAAGAAAAATCACAGGATACGAAATACCGGTCATAATGAATTCAAAGCGTTTTGGCGACCCTGCCGAACTTGTTGCAAATGCCGACAAAATCAAAATGGAATTCGGTTGGGAGCCGAAATACAGCGATTTACAAACAATAATAAAAACTGCATGGAAATGGCACAAGAATAATCCGAACGGTTACAAAAAAAATGTGATTCATTAGTTTTAAGAATGTATTTTTGTTTTTGAGGTTATGAACAAGTCCAAAAAAGAAGAGATTGATCATGGATTAAAATTGTTAGCAAATTCTGCATTAATAGTTTTTATAACCTTCGCTGTGGCAAAAATATTTGGTTATCTGTATAGGATAATTATTGCCCGATATTTTGGA
>CAZAOW010000048.1:0-3344 GCA_964487075.1 Candidatus Woesearchaeota archaeon
AAATATTTTTTTCCAATCAATTTTCATAATTTTAATATAAAATTGAACTATTTATAAATTTTTTCAAAATTTTACTAATTGCCCCCACCCGCCCGCAGAAGCCGAGTTCTAATGTGAAAACCGCAGTTGAGTGTTATAATAATCTGCTGTAAATTTTCTCAATTATCAATTCCTTTTCAGCGGAGCCGAGTGATTTCGCGAGAAAATAATTGTGAAGCGAAAAATAAAAAATCCGAGCGGGGTTGCGAGTAGTGAAGAATTCCGATGCGGAGCAACTCAATACACTCCTTGTTACTCACAACCAGTATTATGTATTAACTATGAAATGTCGTCAAACCGCAAGATTTATAAGGAATTTTTGGATGGGATAATTAACCGGAAACCTTGTTTCCTGTTGGAATTAAATGAAACAAAAAACAAAGATGAACATAAAGAACCTAATGGTTTCTTTTGTTGTGTTGGCAAGTATTTTGCTTTTGACTGCTACAGCAAGTGCATTGAGCACAGTTAACTTTACAGTTAACGATGTAAAAGTTGATGGCATGGATGCTTCCACTAACGATGTGGCTCTTGTTGCAGGCGAAACCGTAACTGTGAAGGTCTACTTTACCGTCAACGATGCTGATTTATTGAATACCGATAATGACGCATCCGACATAAAAGTAAAGTTGGAACTTGAAGGAACTGATGTTGACGCCGAAACAGTAACAGAAGCTTTCACCGTTGTATCTGGAAAACAGTACATGAAAGCGCTTACATTGAAGGTGCCAAGTGAACTTGATGACGAAGTCAGTGATGACGCAGTTCTTAACCTCAAAATCTGGGGCAAAGACGCGACAACTTACACTGATACTTTCGCCGTTCTTGTTCAGAAAGCATCATACGATGTGGATTTCATGTCAGTAAGCACAAGCGACACTGTTGAAGCTGGAAAAATTTTCCCAGTTGAAGTTGTGTTGAAAAACGTAGGTTATAACGACCTTGAAGACTTGTACATAACTGTAAGCATACCAGAACTTGGAGTCAAGAAAACAGGATACTTCGGAGACGTAGTCTCTGTTGAGAATGTTGACAAAGACAACGAAGAATTTGACGTTGTAAGCGGAAAAATCCTTTTGGATGTCCCTTACACAGCCAAGAGCGGAGTTTACTCCCTTGAAGTTGAAGCTAAGAGCGATGAATTCGCAACTAGCAAAGTCAAACAAATCGTAGTTGAGAACGGACTTTCAAGCAACGTATTCGTCACAGGCAACAAAATTGTTATAGCAAACCCAACAACTCAGTTGCTGGTTTTGAAATTAGTACCAGAATCAACAGGCAGTGTTACGCTAAGTGAAGAGCTTGTTGTTGTTCCAGCAGGAGCAAGCAAGACAGTCACCGCAAGCGCAACTGGAGACTACACTGTAAACGTCTTTTCAAAGGACGGACAACTTTTGGATTCAGTCACTGTTCCAGCCTCTGTCCAAACGGGCAGCGCCGGAAATGCAGTAGCTGTTCTGACAGTTATACTTACAATAGTTTTCCTCGTATTGCTTGTTGTACTTATAGTACTCATAACAAAGAAGCCTGAAAAAACAGAAGAATTCAGCGAAAGCTACTACTAAATTTATTTTTTAATTTGAAAAAGAGGTTTTTTTATTTTTATAATTTCAGATATAAAATTATAAAAAGAGGTTTAAGGGATAAATAATATGAAAAAGATTCTGCAAAAGACGCTGGATAAATTGCAAAGAACATTGGACAATGAAAACCTGCGTCATAGTTTTTCAAACGCGGGATATTTATATTTGGGGTTTAAGGCTGCGGATATCTTCTTAAATTATTACGGCTTTGAGCATCTTAATGATTACAATTCTCTTGAACATCTTGCCGCAGGAGGATTTATCGGAACATGGGCATATAAAATGGCGGGCGGGGGTTTAAAAGGCGTTTTATGGGGATTTGGCGCTGCAACTCTTGGCAATAGCTGGGAATTAGTGGAGCCGTTTATTCCAAAATATAACGGGGAATCTTTTTTGGACACTTCTTCGGACGTGGCAGTAGTTTATTTGGGAAGCGCGCTTGGTTTTTATCTTGAAGGATTTAAACCTCGCAGAAATGAAAACAGGCGGAAAAAAACCAGCCAACCCGAGGAACAATAATAAATCCTGGAATTTTTTAATTTATCCGCCCACCCAAAAGAAGCGGAGTGATAATGTAAAAACAGAAATTGTAATTGGATGCTCAAGCCATAATTGCTACAAATCTATTCGTGCCCCGACTTTGTTACTAAATTAAATTTGTCAAAGTCAAAACACTCACGTCCCGCACGATTTTTCGCAGACATTAAAATTAATGATGAGAAAAAATTCCTGCGATTTTTTATTGCAACTTTAATGGTATTTTTTGTTAACAGGGATTTTAGCGGAGTATCTTGACAAAGTTCGATGCGAAGCACGAAATTGCCCGCAGAATGAAAGATTAATGTAAAATCTAAAATTGTGTTTTATAATTTATCATTCCCTTTGGAAACAAAATGATAACTTAAACCGACCACGAGGTAATTAATTAAACACTGCTACGTTTTTTTTATTATAATTTTTATGTCAGTGAATCCTCAAGAACTTCAAAATCTCTTTTAATATTTCCGGCTCTTCCTCTTCTTCAAAATGCCCTTGATTTTTTTCGTGAATAATTTTTGCGCCGAGCTTTTCCTTGAATATTTTATCTTCCGAAAGTTGAACGTACAAATCGTTTGTTGAAAACATTGCAATGAAGTTATCGCAATGATCCAATACCCTTGAAAAATCAATATTGTCATTTATCCACGGCTTTATTATTTCGGTTTCTTTTTTGTCAAGATTGACAAGATTGAACCACGGAGCAACTAGAAAACATCCGCCGACTTTTTTATGCTTGTGAAGTTTTTCAAGAAATCTCAAAATCGTCTGGCAACCTACGCTGTGTCCGATAAAATAAGCATTTTCATCTGCATCTTTAACGTTATCTTCAAGATATTTCACCCACGATTCTATGCTCGGACGCTTTGTGTTCGGCATGTCAAAAACAAAAACACGAACACCTTTTTTCTCAAGCTCTTTTTTAATCCAAGGAAACCAGTTTCCCTTGGGACTGCTCGCCCAGCCATGAATTATATAAACGGTTTTCATGAATTTTCTATAATAATAATCTTTATAAATTTCTGGATTCAAAGTTGAAATCTCAAAAAGAAGTTGATGAATTTAAGGTATGGAAAGATTCTGATATGGTTCGTTCTTTGAGAGAAACAGGATTATTTTTAGACACTTAAACTTTTAGGCTTACAACTTTTTTCCCCGCCCACCCGCCCTTGAAATCCCAAGTGC
>CAZAOW010000048.1:3354-4784 GCA_964487075.1 Candidatus Woesearchaeota archaeon
AATCCGAAATTGCGTTTTAGAGTTATCAATCCCATATTGACGGAAAAATCCGGCGGAGCCGAGCGTTTTGACTTTGACAAATTTAATTTATAGCAAAGTCGGGGCACGAATAGATTTTGAAACTAATTAATTTTGACAGAATTATGTTACACCTTCAAACTCACAATTTTAGATATGCCTTCGTGCATACGACGGCAATTTTTGACGGAGTCCATGCATCAAACTTTAAGACTAACTACTTTACTTATTCCCTCGTGCATGCTGACTCCATAGAGATTTGTCGCATTCAAGATGACTTCATCGTTGTGCGAAATAACAATGTATTGCCCTTTCTGCATGTGCTTCTTTAACAATTCTGCAAGACGTTCCGAATTTCTTTTGTCCAGGGCCGCGTCAACTTCATCAAGAATGTAAAATGGATACGGCTTTGATTCCTGAATTGCGAAGATTAACGACAAAGCGACGAGAGTTTGCTCTCCGCCTGAAAGAGACGTCACGTCAAAATATTTTCCGTGCCCCGTTTTTACAATAATGTCAACGCCGCCGCTGAACGGCTCTTGCCTGTCTTCAAGCTCAAGAGAAACTATTCCCTTAATGCTCAATTCGGAGAAATTTCTTGAGAAAATTCCGTTCAATTCGTCGAGCGTTTTCATGAATGTTTTCTTTTTCTTGTTGTCAATTTCGCCGATAGTTTTCATAACATTTTCTTTTTCTTTGTCAATAATTTCCGCCTTTTCCTTGACGCTGTCGTATTCCCTTTTTACATTGTCATAAACTTCCAGCGAGAGCAGATTAACCGAGCCGATTTTTGACAAGTCTTCCCTTGATTTGTTCAATCTTTCAATCAAAGAATCGCGCGGCATTTTTACCACTTCAACATTTGGAAATTCAAGCATGTCAATTTCAAGGTTTTCTATTTCGGCATTTATTTTTGCCTTGTCTATATTAAAATTGTTAATCTGGCCTTCAATGTCCCTTACGGCATTTCTTCTCTCCATCATTTTGTTTTCTTCATCTCTTATCATTTTTTGAAAAGCGTCCCTGTCAACAATCATTTTCTGGAATTTTTTGCTTAATTCCTCCTCCTGTTTTCTTTTTCTTTCAAGAAGAGCTTCTTTCTCTGCAAACTCTTTTTTGTTTTCCATCAATTCCCCTTTTAATTCTTCCTCGTCCCTTGCAAACTGCTTCAATGAAATTTTGCTTCTTTCAAGCTCCCTCTGCCTGAAGGAAATTTCAGAATTCACGTTTTCCTTGTCTCTTATTGAAATTTCTTGAAGCTCTATTTTTGCGGTTTCATATTTTTGCTCAACATTGAAATTCTCGTCAAAATTTTTCTCAAGTTTTTTTCTGTTTTTTTCCGATTCAACAAGTTCAGTTTTTATTGAGTTAATTTTTTCCTGAAGAGATTTTATTTGAATATTTTTTTCATT
>CAZAOW010000049.1:0-4769 GCA_964487075.1 Candidatus Woesearchaeota archaeon
GGAATACGACAAAATAGAAGTTTTCAATAAAAGAAAATTCGTGCAGAAGTTGGGACTATAAAATAATTTCCTACTCAAAACTATAATTCACTATTCTCTCCAATGTTTTTTTCCAAGTCATTCCTGCTTTTTTTGTCGCCGCAACAAATCCCGAATCTTCCGAAATTCCTGGATTTGGATTTATTTCCAAAACATAAGGATTCCCGGTTTTGTCAACTCTGAAATCAACTCTTGCGTATCCTTTCAAATCAAAAACCCTCCAACATCTTCTGGATATTTTTTCCAATCTCGTTAAAATCTGTTTGTCTGAATCCGAAAGATCAAAATCCCTGACAGTTCTTTGATATTCTTCTGAGTTCGGATTAAATTTCGCATCCTCGCTGACTATCTTCGGCATATCTTTTGGCCAGTTAACAAAAGTCATTTCTGGAATTGGAAGCACCTTGCAATTTCCGGAAGGACCAATCATGGAAACATTAAATTCTCTTCCGTCAATGAACTCTCGGCAAAAAAATCATTTTCCCCCGCTTCTTTAAGGGCTGTTTCTATCTCTTCTTTTGTTTTGTAAGTTTTGGCTTTCAGTCCTTTTGATGCATTGTCTTGCCTGTGTTTTATCAAAAAATCTCTGCCGGAAATATCCATTGCATGTAATAATCCCGACATCGCAAAATCCGGAGTAGGTATCTCTGCATCATGCATCAGCAATTTGGCGCCTATTTTTGTCTGAACTTTTTTTAATGCGGAATAAGGGCAACCAGTATATGGAATTCCTAATTGCTGAAATATTTGTGGAGCAAGGTACGCCAATCTGTCTGTTCCAGCAACAGATTCAACAAGATTGAACACCACATCAAAACCGAATATTTCTTCCTGAATTCGTTCCAAAGTTTCTTTGTCTTTTTTCCCGTGAGATATAAACGGCAGCATTTTTGCATTATATCCCCCATCCCGCAATCCTTGAGCAACAAATTCTGCCTGCCTGTAAATTTCTTCAGCACTTACGGAAGATTCCTCTGGAGGGTTCGTATGATAAATCAAAACTTTCTTCATCCTAAAAAGATATTTCTCCCTTTTTTAAACATTTATTCAATTCAGGCGTTATTTCTCTCTCACAAACAACAACAAAATTATTGAAATAAACCCCAAAACAGAAAGATATGAGAACATTAATCTTGAATCCAAATTCCAGAGCGCTCCTGCAATAATCCCTCCTGGAATTCCAGCCAATCCCGTCGTCATGTGGAAAAATCCGAAGGCAGTTCCTTTCATTTTTCCCGACAAATCAGAAACCAAAGCCCGCTGGCTTGCATGGGTTGTTGCGTAAACCAAACCGTAAATTGCAAAAAGAATCGCAAGATAGATTAATTTGTCCGCGAAAATAAATCCAAGTGCGACAATCACGAACAAAAAATACCCCAAGAAAATGATTTTCTTTCTTCCTATTTTATCAGACATAATTCCGAACGGAACTAGAAAAATCGCATAGGTTGCATTAAACAAAATGTAAAGTAAAATTGAGGCAGTGAAATTTTTTGTAAGTTCCTGCGCCATTAAAAGCAAAAACATGTAAAGCCCGAAATTTGCGAATGCAAAAAAAGAGGAAACAAAAACAAAATATTTTAGTCTCGGATTTAAATGTTTTATCCCGTAGGAAATAGTTTTCCTTATTGCTTTAATCTTCGGTTCCTTTACAAAAAACAGGGGGATTAAAGACAAGGCGGAGATTCCAGCGGCGATAAAAATTAAACTTCTAAAATTTAGGGAGAATTTGTTAAATAAAAACAAAAGCAGAATCATCCCGAAAATTCCGCCGAGCACATCCATCATTTGCACTATTCCGAAATTTTTTCCGTTGGTTTTTCCGGAATATGAAATCACAGCGTCTCTCGGAGCGTCGCGGAATTTTCCGAATCTCTCAAGAGAAACGAATGCGATAAGGTGCTGCCATGATGTTGCAATCCCTATAAGAAATTTAAAAACCGTTGATATCAAATAACCGAAAAAAATAAAGATTGTTCGCTTCCCGATTCTGTCGGAAAAATATCCTCCCAAAATCTTGAAAATGCTGGAAAGCCCCTCTCGCAATCCGGAAACAAGCCCTAAAGCGATTCCCGCTCCTCCTAAAGATTGAATGTAAAACGGCAGCAGGGGCGCAATCATCTCACCTCCGACGTCGTTCAAAAAACTCGCGGAACCAAAAGACCAGACGTTTCTGGAATTGTTTTTCCTTGAATTGTTCATCGTTCAAAGAAGGAAAAATAATTTATAAATTATAACCAAAACTCTTTAAAGTTTCTTGCTTTATTGATGAAATGCTGGAACGTTTAAGCGAAGTCTTGAAAAAAGCGACAAACAAAATAGCGAATGCGATTTTTCTTGATAAAAATCTCGTTGATTCCGTCATAAAAGACCTCCAACGCGCGATGATTGAAGCCGACGTGAATGTTTCTCTCGTCAAGGAATTGAGCGACAAGATAAGAAAAACCGCGCTTGACGAAAGAATCTCCGGAATCGCTAAAAAAGAGCATGTGATAAAGATTCTCCACGACGAACTTTTGAGAATTCTTGGGGAGCAAAAATCTTTGGTCTTAAAAAAAGAACAAAATAGAATCATGCTCCTTGGATTGTACGGCGCCGGAAAAACAACGACTGTTTCAAAGCTCGGAAATTATTTTGCAAAGCGCGGAAAAAAAGTCGTGTTGATTGGTTTGGACACGCACAGGCCTGCAGCGTCAGAACAACTGCAGCAGCTTGCGGAAAAAAACCGCTTGAACTGTATCGTTGATACCGAAGAGAAAAACCCGTTGAAAATATGGAAAAAATTTGAGTCAAGCGGAAAAATCAAGGAATACGACGTCGTAATAATTGACACCGCGGGAAGGCACACTCTTGACTTGGATTTAATAAAGGAAATAAAAACCCTGAATAAAGAAATTTCTCCGACGGAAACAATTCTTGTAATGCCTGCAGATATAGGGCAAGCGGCGAAAAAACAAGCTCAGGAATTTTATGAAGCGATAAATATCACAGGAGTTATAATCACGCGTATGGATTCAACAGCCAAGGCGGGCGGCGCCCTTACTGCCTGCGGAGAAACTAAATCGCCCGTTTATTTTATAACAACAGGAGAGAAAATAAACGACATAGAAGAATTCAATCCGAAATCCTTCCTTTCCCGTCTTCTCGGAATGGGTGATTTGGAAACTTTGATTGAAAAAATAAAATCCCTAACAGATGAGGATAAAAATAAAAAAATTTCTTCCGGAATTTCAGAAGGAAAATTAAGTTTGGAAGATGTTATTTCCCAGGTCAAAACAATGTCTTCTCTCGGCGGTTTTGAAAAGATAAAATCCATGATTCCGGGTTTCTCAAATGTTGAAAAAAAGATTCCTGAAGGTCTTCTGGAAGGACAGCAGGAAAAAATTGCGAAATGGGAGCATATAATAAAATCCCTGACAAAAGAAGAAAGGGAAAATCCTGAACTGCTTGAAAGGCAAACTTCCCGAATTGCTAGAATTGCGAAGGGCTCAGGGGTAAACACATCAGACATCAGAAGTTTGCTGAAGCAATATAAAATGCTTAATGAAATGGTAAAATCCGGAATGGGAAATGAAATGACGGAAGGAAACATGTTAAGCCAAAAGCAGATGCAGAAACTCGCGAAGAAGTTCGGAAAGAAAATGAGGTTTTGAAAAAGAAAAACCTCAAAGGTGTCATTTCTCCTCTATGAAACTTGTACAATCCCTACATCTCCATAATAACTTTCAGAAATATCGTACCCGTACGTATTAGTACTCTCTTGAGGGGGAGAAGTAGCCTCGCCACAACCAACACACCCATCACCACTTCCACCAGAACCGTCATCCGTCTCTTCACAACTTCTACTCACGCATGAAGGAGCATTTACTTTTAAGTTATAGCGTTCAGAAACAGTCTTATCAGGATATAGAATTGGATATTGGCAATTATTGGTATAAATTACTCGTCCTCCACAATTTAAGCCGGTGTTATCATCAGTAGACCATATTTTAGTCCCCCCAACATCAATTTTGTAAGGACTTGCTGCCACAAAAATGGCCAATCCAATGAGAATTAAAAGAACGATTAAAATTGCTACATAATGTTTTAATGCAAATTTAACAAAAGGGTTTTTCTTCTTTTTCATTTTCAGTAATATTAAATCGGTAATATTAAGCCAAGCAAAGATTGTTATTTTTTAATTCTTCAATCTGTTCTTTCAAATCTTCCACTTGCGATTGTTGTTTTTGAATTTCGCCCTGAAGTTCAAGGGTAAAATCGTGAGACTCTTTTATCGCTTCTATTAATACAGCAACCAAATTTGCATAAGCAACTGACTTCTCTCCCTCTTGTCCAGAAACTAACTCGGGAAATATTTTTTCAACATCCTGTGCAATTAAGCCAATGCTTGGTTTATTATTCTCTTTCCAATTGAATGAAACTCCCTGAAGTTTTTGGACTTTCTCAAAAGAATTTGTTAGGGGTTGAATATTTGTTTTCAGATTTTTATCAGAAGAAGAATAATAGTATCCTGTAGCTTTAACATCACCAGCCACCTCCAATTTCACACTCGGAACTCTTGTCCCGATTCCAACACTACCGCCACCATATACAAGAATCACATCGTCGTCTACAAAACGATTCAAACCCAGATATCCGTCAGCTCCGGAAGAGTCAAGAATTAAGAAATCGTTGGCAACATCTGTATCCCCAGGCACCCCAAGAGATTTGATATTTGGATTGTCTCCAAT
>CAZAOW010000050.1:0-4717 GCA_964487075.1 Candidatus Woesearchaeota archaeon
AAAATGATGCAGCGCCGGAGGCGCGTTTGCCGTCGGCGGTCCTTCAAGAAATGAAAACAGCGGCTTTTTTGAATCGTACTGCACCGCCTTTTTTATTCCGGCTTTGTGTTTCTTCCAGATTTTCCTTGCATCAGTTTCAACTTTTTTGAAATCATACATGAAATATTAGAGATTGACGGGATTTTTAAAAGTAATCAATGAAATCGCAATGTTTAAAAACTAGAAATCCAAGATAAAAACATGTGCGCAGTAGATGGAATGAGACACGGAAGCCACGGAGTTTACTCTGGCGGTGATTCCAGTGAGAACTATCCTCTTGAAAGATTGGTGCAAAGAGAAAGCCAGTATGATGCGGGCAATGCCGGCGCAGATTATTAAAATTTATTTCCGATAATTTTCCAAAAATTCTTTTTCCATGAAATGCAGTTCGCCCGGAATTATAAAGCAAAAAGGCGCTTCAATTTTCTTGTTTCTCAACTTCGGAATTTCGCCGTAAAAAATTTTTTGGTCTTCAGTTCCAAGTTTTGAACAAACAACAATTTCTTCTGTTTCAATTTTATTTTTCTTCAATAATTTTTCAAGTCTTTCCAATGCAATCAAATATTCCATGTTGATGTCAATCAAAATCAAAGAATGCGCATTTGTTTTCAAATTTTCTTTTACAATCCCAATAAAACTTTCGGCTTCAAAATTCGGCATGCTTGTTATTTTTCCGAATTTGTAAATTTGCAAACCCGTTTCTGCAATTGCGTCTAAAATTGAGGCGGAATAAATTACTTTTGTCTTTATTTTATTTGTCTTCGCCTCTTTCAAAATAGTAATGTGCGTCGTCGCTGTTAAAGGAGAGCCGTAAACCAAAAGAGCGACGTCAATTTTTTTCGCTTCGCTCAAAAATTCAAGCCCTTCTACCGCTTCGCGGTTTAACAAAATGAATTTCTCTTTTGGAAATTGCTTTTCCAAATTTTTCATTTCGTAGGGAAATTCAATCGTATAATTGTCAACGTAAATTTTCTTGCATTTTGTAATTGCGTCGTAAGCTTCTCTTGAATATCCTTTTTCATTCAAGCCGAGTCCGATTAAGTAAAACATGAAAAATTAAAATATGCAACATTTATAAATCTTAAAAATTTATAATCGCATGGTGATAGCGTACTCTGTTAATTATTTGGCTGTTTTAGTCGCGACAATCGCGTCATTCGTTTCAGGATTTTTATGGTATGGTCCGCTTTTCGGGAAAAAATGGCAGAAGATGATGAAATTCACAGAAAAAAGCATGAAGTCCATGAATCTCACTCCGATGAAAGCAATGACTCTCGGATTCATAACAACTTTAATTACAGTTTATGTATTAGCAATGTTCATTAAAGTCGCGGGTGCTACAACAATTTCTGGAGGATTACTTGTTGGTTTTTGGATTTGGCTTGGATTTATTGCAACGACAACTCTTGGAAGTTACTTATGGGAAGGAAAATCGCTCAACCTCTATTTTTTCAACAACGCGTTCAATATAATAAACATATTGATTGTATCAGCAATATTAAGCGTCTGGCAATAAGAAAAATTATTTTTGAGAGGTTGCCTTAGAAAAACCCGGTAAGTTCCCTATACTAACCCGAGGGATGCCTTTATTCAACGTTTTCTGAACTAAATTTCTTTGGTCTGAGTTTAATCCGTTTATAAGAACAGCTTCTCCCGCCATAGCTTCCATTTCAGTTATTGTCTTATCATTATTAAGATCAAGTGTTAACATAAGTCCTTTAACTGAGGTTCTTTCATGGGGATAAATAATTCGCCTTATTCCCATCATCTCATCTAAAACAAGTAACGCTCCTCTTTCTATTTTGTACTCTCCAATTTGGAAATATCCTTCTTCAGTTTTCCCGTAAGAATTTCCCGCAACAACTCCCGCAAGTCCTGTTGCGCCCATTCTTAAAAAATTCCTTCTTGAAATATCCATTACATTCTAGAAAATAAAAGATATTTAAATCTTTCTATTTTGTAGTTACTATAAAGTTACTTCAATTCTTGAATCTAACGCTTCTGCTGGCTACGATTGCAATAAAAAGAAAACTGAACAAAAGATAATCGTTTTTCAGGAACAGCGCGATTGTAGCTCCAACGATGCTTGTAAAAACAATAATCCTGAACCAAATCTTTCCAGAGTTCAATTCCTCTCTCGTGAATTTCGCAAGAAGCATCCCGATTGGAATTCCAAGAAGAAGAATAAAAATTCCGATTGCCAATTTGTAAATTTCTTCCATGATTTAAAATATATGTTGGTGTTAATAAATTTATTTAAAGGTGGGAAATTTTAGTGGAAAATGGATATGTTATCAAAAGAGGAGATTGCTTCGTTAATAATAAACTCAGGTCAATTTTCTGTCAGAGATGTTGATTCTGGAGAAGAACCGTTTGTTTATAGCACCGGTAATCGTGGTCCGGGATATTTAATGATAAAGGGACTTGTTGGGCAACCAGAAATATTAAAAAAATTAACGCGAAGTTTGGCGCACAGAGTTATTGATGAAGCCAAATTTGATTTTATTGAGGGCAATGCTACAGGAGGAATGATTCCAGGTTGGCAATTAAGAAATGATGTTTCAAATCTTCTTGGAAGAGAAATTCCTTTTTGTTATCTTAGAGGTTCAAGAAAAGAGGGAGGTCATGGAGAATTGATAACGGGAGACCAAAATAATCCTCTTATTAAAAAAGGAATGAATGCATTGGTTGTGGAAGAACTTGTGAATTATGCTAAAACTACCACAAATGCCGCCGAAGAATTCAGATCCGCAGGTTATCCTGTTTTAAATGGAGCATGTATTTTATTTTACGATACTGCTCAAGCAAGAGACAGATTAAAAGAAAAAAAAGTTAATCTCGTTTCTCTAATAACTTTGCCTCAACTTTTGGATATTGCTGAAACGGGCAATCAAATATCTTTAGAAAAAATAAATTCTTATAGAAGTTTTTTGATGAATCCTTTAGAATGGCAATTAAGAAGACAATTAGTGATTCCTGGAGGATTTGACTCAAAAAAACCAGAAGATTCAGCAAGAAAAGCCATTGAGGCAGGTTATAAAATGAAAGCATTAACTGCGGAAGAAGCTTTAAATATGGGTGCTCCCAAAGGCAAGATTGGAGAAGGGATTGTTTATTGGGTAAAAGAAGAATAAAATGACAAAAAGAATGTTATATGTCGCATTGGATTCAACAAACCAAAAAGAAAATTTAAAATCTGCGGCAGAACTTACTAAGAGAGTTCTTCATGGAAATTATGGTTTTAAAATAAATCTGGATTCTGTTGCCAATTTTTCTTCGGGAGCATTAAGTTCCCACGACATGGTTAAAACAATTCTTGATTATGGAAAACCTGTTTTTGTGGATATGAAAATGTGGAATGGTGGAAGAACTGTAGAATCTATAGCGACGGGATGTGCAGAATTGGGCGTAGACATAATTAATATGTACCCTCATGCGGGAAAGGCATTTTACGAAAGAGTTTTATCTGCTTTAAAGGGAAGTAACACAAAGTTATTTGGTTTAACTGTTTTAACACATTATACTGATAAAGACACTCAAAAATTATATGGAAAAAATTTAAGAGATGCAGTAAGAATGTTTGTAGAAATGAATAAAGAGTATGGTGCTAACGGAGTTATACTCCCTGGAACTGCATTAAATGATGTAAAAGATATTAACTTATCAAAATTGGTTCCCGCGGTTAGACCAATATGGTTTGCAGATAAGAAAGCAAATTCTCAGGAACAAACCGTTGCGCCTGAAGAAGCATTTGAGAATGGTGCAAATTATGTGGTTTGTGGTTCTCCTATTTTTAAATCTCCAAATCCTGCCGAAGCTTTAGAAAGAATTTTAACGGAGAATAATCTATCTTAATCTCTACCAACATCTCTTCTATAATGCAAATTGTCGCCTTCAATTCTTATTCTTGAAATCGCATCGTATGATTTATCGCTTGCATCTTTTCCTTTTCCAACTATGCTGAATAATCTTCCGCCGTCAACAAAGAACTTTCCATCTTCAATTTTTATTCCGGCGCCGTAAATTTCTATCTCCGGAATTTTCATAACATCTTCCAAACCGAAAATTCTTTTTCCCTGTGAATTTTTATATTCTGGAGAATTTGCATCAGGATATCCTCTTGCGACACCGACGACGCAAACTCTTGTTTTAGAATCGTGAATCAAATTAATCTCATTTAGTTTGCCTTCAATGCTTGCTTTCACGACATCAACATAATCATTTTGCAGTCCCGGAAGAACAACCTGGCATTCAGGGTCTCCCCATCTTACATTGTATTCTATGCAAAAGGGTTTCTTTTTGATTTCAGTTCCTCCAACATATAACACTCCTTTAAGAGGAACTCCTTCTTTTCCCATTCCTCTAATCGCTTTGGAAACTAATTCTCTTTCAATTTCTTTCTCAATCCCTTCAGTTGCTCTCGCGGGAGAAACCGCGCCCATGCCTCCCGTTTGTTCTCCTTTATCCTTATCAAGAGCCCGTTTGTAATCTCTCGCAGAACCCAATATTTTGTAATTTTCTCCGTCGCTGATTGCAAAATATGAAAATTCCTCGCCTTCAAGGGCGTCTTCAATCAAAAAAGATCTTCCCGCTTTTCCAAAATTTTTCATTTGCTTTATTCTTTCAAAAGTTTCTTCCATGCTTGTCGCTTTCAACGCTCCCTTGCCACCGCAAAGTC
>CAZAOW010000051.1:0-4700 GCA_964487075.1 Candidatus Woesearchaeota archaeon
TTTAGAATTCACGAGGAAACTCGTTGGTTACGAGCCGGAAGACGATGCGTTTGAAATTTGCGAGAAGATAAAAATTGAAGAGAGTTAATTATAATTTAATACTCTTCTAATGTGCCATTTCAATCTTTCAAGTGAATCATTGTCTAATGCTCTTTGTCCGGTTAACATTCCTGAAAAAAGAATAGGTGTCTTTTTATTATTAATTTCTATTTTATGAAAACCTTCTTCGTCAAGATTAGGATTGATTTTGTATTTATCTTGTAGTATTTCAGACGCCAAGGCGTTGCACACAACAATAATTTTCGGGTGAATTTTTTCTATAATACTTAAAGATAATTTTAATTGTTTTGAACCAAAATCATTCATTTCAATGTCTTTATTGTTCTTTTTGTATCCTATACTTGTTTTTGTCTTATTTTGTGAAGTTTCTCTAAAGAAAAACAAATCCAAATGTTCCCAATCTTGTTTAGTCTCTTCGGCTATCTCTATAAATTTTTTAAAATAAGGGTGAATTTTTTTGCCGTCTTTTTCATCTTTGATTATCTGTTTTATTATCCATTCCTCTTTTTCTGTATTCGGATATATAAGATCTTTTTTAATTAATTCTGAACCATTTTTCTTCATTCTCTTAAATGCTTTATCGCTAAAAGAAGGGTTAATTCCTATAAAAAGAATGCAATCTTCCTTAAAGTCTGGGCAGAATAAAGGATATACTTTGAGAATATCTTTATGTTCTTTCCATATTTTTAAAAGTTCTTTGTTAAAATCTTTATTTTCCATTTTCAAAACCGATGCAGGTGGAAGGGTTCGAACCTTCGCAGGCACTAAGCCACAGGATCTTAAGTCCTGCCCGTTTGACCACTCCGGCACACCCGCACTTGTAAAAAAGTAATAATAGAAGAGTTAAAAACTTTTATAAATCAATTTTTCAATCACTAATTATAAAATAACTTTGTTAATTATTAAAAACAAAAATGGCTAAACTGAAATCGGAAGATTTCGTAAAATCCATTTTAACAAAAACGAAAAAGCTAAAATCCTTACGGATTTCACATAATAAAATTTAGGAAAAATTTCATAATGGCTAAAGAAAGTTCACTGGACAAAATAAAGAGATTCGTTTCTCATCAGAAAAACATAAGGAACGTAGCGACGAGCGCGCACATTCACCACGGGAAAACTGCGTTCACAGACAATCTTCTTGCAGCCGCCGGAATGATGGCAGCGAAGGCGGCGGGAGATTTGGACGAAGGAATGGCGACGTGGCAGCACACCGACGAACAAGAAAGGTTGATGACTGTTGACGCCGCAAATGTTTCAATGGCTCACGAATATCTCGGAGAAGAATACCTTATTAATTTGATTGACACTCCCGGACACGTTGACTTCGGCGGAAATGTTACACGGGCGATGAGAGCGATTGACGGCACTTTTGTTTTAATTTGCGCGGTTGAAGGAATAATGCCGCAAACAGAAACTGTTTTAAGACAGGCATTGAGAGAAAGAGTAAAACCAGTGTTGTTCATAAATAAAGTTGACAGGTTAATCAAAGAAGTCAAACTCACCCCGGAAGCGATGCAGCAAAGATTCATGAAACTGATTAACGATTTCAATCTTCTTATAGAACAAATTGCAGAATCCGAATTCAAAAACAAATGGAAAGTGAATGTTTCCGACGGAAGCGTTGCATTTGGAAGCGCGAGGGAAAATTGGGCGCTCTCTGTTCCTTTCATGCAGAAAAGAGGAATAAGTTTCAAAGACATTTACAAAGTTTACGACATGGATGAAGAGGAAAGGAAAAAATGGTTCTGGGAAAAAGCGCCGCTGAACGAAGTAATTCTTGACATGGCTGTAAAGCATCTGCCAAATCCCGTAGACGCGCAAAAATACAGAATTCCAAAAATATGGCGCGGCGACCCTGAAAGCAAATTCGGAAAGGACTTGATAAATTGCAACAGCGACGGAGAAGTTGCCTTTGTAATCACAAAAATTGTAATTGATCCAAGAAGCGGAAAAGAAATCGCTGCCGGAAGATTGTATTCCGGGACAATTGTAAACGGAATGGATGTTTATTGCAACAACGCGAAGAAAAAAGGAAGAATACAACAGGTTTTGGTTTACAACGGAATAAAGCCCGAGCAACTGGATTCTGTTCCTGCTGGAAACGTTCTTGCAATCGCAGGATTGAACGTTGACGTCGGTGAAACTGTAACTGTGAACGAACAAACTTCTTTTGAGGAAATAAAACATCTCTTTCAACCGGTAATAACAAAATCCATTGAAGTCGTGAAAACCGCGGATTTGCCGAAGCTGATTGAAGTTCTCAGAAAAGTTTCGAAAGAAGACCCGAGCATCAAAGTTGAAATCAACGAGCAAACGGGCGAGAGTTTGCTTTCAGGAATGGGAGAGTTGCATCTTGAAATTATTGAGGGAAGAATCAAAAGCGAAAAAGGGCTTGAAGTAAAAATGGGGCAGCCGATTGTAGTTTACAGAGAAGCTGTTACCAAAGAATCCGGCGTTGAAGAAGGAAGAAGCCCGAACAAGCACAACGGCTTCTTTCTCAAAGTTGAGCCGCTTGAAGAAGAAATTACAAATGCGATAGAGCGCGGCGAAATTCCGGAAGGAAGATTGAAAAAAAGAAACGATGAGATTGTGAAAAAACTTGCAGAGATAGGATGGTCCGGGGATTCCATCAGAGAATTGAGAGATGTTTACAAAGGTTGTTTGTTCCTTGACGAAACGCGCGGAGAAGTTCACATCGGAGAAGTCATAGAAATGGTTCTTGACGCTTTTGAAATGGTCATGGATCAAGGACCTTTGGCGAGAGAGCCGTGCAACAAAATGAAAGTTTCGCTTGTTGACATAAAACTTCACGAAGACGCAATTCATCGCGGTCCAGCACAAGTTTATCCCGCAGTAAGAGAAGCTGTTAAAGAAGCAATGAAGTCCGGAGGCGCGACGCTTTTAGAGCCGGTTCAAATTCATTTGATTGAAGTTCCAGAATCTTTCATGGGAGCTGTAACAAAACTCGTGGGGAGCAAGAGAGGGCAATTGCTTGACATGACTCAAGAAGCCGGCGTGATGCATATCAAAGCAAAAATTCCCGTCGCTGAAATGATCGGGTGGAGCAATGATTTAAGAAGCGAGACAGAAGGAAGGGGGAACTCTTCTCTTGTGGATCAAATGTTTGAAAAAATTCCGCAAAGTTTGCAGGCAGATGTGATTAGGAAGATAAGAGACAGGAAAGGATTATCTGAGAACCAATAATTTTAAATATTCCTGAGTTTTAAGGCAATCATGGAAGAAAAACAAATGAATCTTGCTGAAATGAACAGAGAGATAGTGGCCATGAAAAAACAAATGGAACAAATGAGGAAAGCCATTGAAGAAGATTTGGAGTTTGCAATAAGGACAGAATTAGCGTGGCAAAGCCATGACAGGGGAGATTTCACATCTTATTCTAAAGACGAATTCTTGAAAAAGATTGATAAATGGTAGAATTTCGCATTGAAGAGGCAAATAATTTTACAAAGATTATTGACAAAATAAAAGATAATTCTCTCAAAATAAAAATCCAAAAACAGATAAATAAAATTATTGAAAATCCAGAAATTGGAAAACCGATGCGTTATAATAGAAAGGGAACGCGGGAGGTTTATGTTAATCCTTTCAGATTGTCTTACGCCTATCTGCAAAAAGAAAACAAAATAATTCTCTTGGATTTTTATCACAAAGATGGACAGTGATTCTGGAGAAAATCAGTAAATTTTTAAAGATAAATTTTAATTCTTTTTATATGAGAAATTATTTTACTGGAAGAAGTGCTTTAACAGCAATCGTAATTGGAACAGCAGTTACTCTAGGAGGTTGGTTTCAGGGTTATAGAAATACTGGAGAAACAAATCCAATTGAACAATATAAGATTATGGGGAATTTTGAAAAACAGATAAGAAAAGCAGACGACGTAGAAAAGAGAATATTATTAGAAGATTTTAATGCAATACGTTACTATGTTCAAGGAAAAGAATGTCCGTCTCTAGTTAGGTGTTCTGAAGTTGTTCCAATATTCAATTTTCAAGTCTTAAAAAATCAGTAAAAATCTTCATCACAACAATTTTTAAAAAGAAAATTTTGATAAATTTTCAATGGATATAAATCCCAAAATACATATTGTTCCAACTACTAATTACAGAGGACTAGGACTTTTTGCAAAACAATTAATCAAAAAAGGCGAATTGATTTTTGTTCTTAATGGCGTGGAGTTCAGAGTGGAAGACGATTACAGCAACGCCGGCAACGATGAAAAGTGGTTTCAAATCGGCGACAAAACATGGCTGGACGACAAAAATTATGGCGGATTTTTAAATCATTCCTGCAATCCAAATTCGGCTGTTTTTAATTTAATCAATTTAAAATCCCTGAAAGAAATAAAACCAGGAGAAGAAGTTACAATAGATTATGATGTGATAGACTGGGACGTCTCAAAAAATTATCCTTTTGCATGCAAATGCGGAGAGAAAGATTGCAGAGGCGTTATTAAGGGATACAAATATCTCCCCGAGATATGGAAAAAATTTTACAAGAAAATGGGAATCGTTCCAAAATATCTTCTTGAATTGGAAGGACAACAATCACAATAATTCTTAAAAGATTATTGCAATTCACTACATCTCAATAAGAAATTTCCAGAAAACTTTATA
>CAZAOW010000052.1:0-1417 GCA_964487075.1 Candidatus Woesearchaeota archaeon
AGGAGAATTTTCATAATGGAATTACCAACAGATATACAACATCAGGCAATGGGCTATGACAGAACTGCGACAATGTTTTCCCCAGAAGGAACCATAATTCAGGTTGAATACGCGGAAAAGGCGACGAAATGGGGAAGCGCAAGCATTGGAATGGTTTGCACCGACGGAGTTTTCATACTCGCAGACAAAAGAATTGACGACAAATTGATTGTTTCAAAATCGGCGAACAAAATTTACGAAATTGATTCCCATATTATCTCAAGCGCCGCAGGAGTTGTCGCGGACGCGAGAGTTCTCGTGGAAAGGGTTCAAGTTTTGGCACAGCAGCACAGGGTAACTTACGATTCTCCGATAGAGCCGGAACTTGTGATAAAGGAAATTGCGAATCTCAAACAGCAGTTCACGCAATACGGCGGCGCGAGACCTTTCGGAGTTTTCTTAATGCTCGCCGGAGTGAACAACAAAAAACCGGAATTATATGTAAGCAATGTTTCCGGAAATTATTTTGCTTATCATGCAAACGCCATCGGAGAAAACGACGAGAGAATAAAAGAGAAGCTAAGGGAAAAATACAAACATGATTTGACTATAAAAAAGGGAATCAAATTGGGGCTTGACATCTTCAAGGAAATTCACGGAAACAAATTCAGCATTGAAAGATTTGAAGCTGTTCAAATAAAAGACGACGGCAAAATCACAAGAGTTGAAGGCGAGGAATTAAAAAATTTGGCTAAATGAATATCATGATGACACAAACAATCGCAAGAATAAAACAAGACGGAAAGCATTTTGAAATTCTTGTTGATTTGGAAAAGGCGATAAATTTCAAAAAAACTTCAAAGGGAAACGATTTTCTGGAAACAGAAAGAGTTTTCACCGACGCGAAAAAAGGGCTTGTACCTTCTGTAAACGATTTGAAAAAAGCGTTCGGAACCGACGACATTTACGAAATTTCGCAGAAAATCGTGAGGAGCGGAGAAATCCAGCTGACGCAAGATTACAGAGACGAAGAAAAAGAAAAGAAAATGAAACAGGTTGTTGATTTCATTTCAAGAAATTCTTTGAATCCCGCGACAAAAATGCCCCACACTCCTGAAAGAATAAAATCCGCGTTGGAACAAGCGCATGTTAATATAAAAAATGTACCTATTGAAAACCAGATTCAGGACATAATCCAAGAGATAAGCAAAATTCTCCCTATAAGCGTTGAAACAAAAAAGGTTAAAATTACAATTCCTGCCGTTCACACTGGAAAGGTTTACGGTCTTGTCGCGCAATACAAAGAAGACGAATCGTGGCTGTCCAACGGGGATTTGGAAATGACTTTGAGTATTCCTGCCGGAATCATAATGGATTTTTACGACAAATTAAACTCAGCGACGCACGGCGCGGTTTTAACGGAGGAAATTAAATGAGA
>CAZAOW010000052.1:1517-4699 GCA_964487075.1 Candidatus Woesearchaeota archaeon
ACAAATTAAACTCAGCGACGCACGGCGCGGTTTTAACGGAGGAAATTAAATGAGACAAATAGTAATTCCCGGAGAAACAATTTTCAGCGGAGAAAATTATCTTCCCGGAGACGGAACAGAAAAAAGAGGGAATGACATTGTCGCAATAAAATACGGGCTTGCCGAAGAGACGAACAGGCTTGTAAAAGTAATTCCTTTGTCAGGAGTTTATCTTCCGAGAAGAGGAAACTCTGTAATCGGAAAAGTTGAAAACGTAACTTTCAACGGATGGGTTGTAAACATCGGAACGCCTGAAACAGCTTTTCTCCCGATTTCAGAGACGCCAAGATTTGTGAACAAAGACGGGCTTGATGAAGTTCTTGACATCGGAGACATGGTTATCGCAAAAATAAACGAAATAACAAAACGCGGAGTGGATTTAACAATAAAGATGCGTGGCTTGGGGAGAATAGAAAAAGGAATAACTTTTGAAGTCAATTCAAACAAGGTTCCGAGAATAATCGGAAAAGAAGGAAGCATGATAAGCATAATAAAAAATGAAACAGGATGTGAAATCACCGTCGGACAAAATGGGGTTATATGGATTCAAGGGGCAAAAGTTGAAGACGAATTGTTTGCAAAGAAGGCGATTTTATTCATAGTTGAAAAGTCATTTGTTGAAGGGCTTACGGATGAAGTAAAAAATTGGTTTGATAAGGAGAAGAAATGAAAAGTGTAAGTTCACCAGCAGCGGGCGGATTAGTTGAAGCGTTATTAAAAAGGCAAGAAGAAAGAATCCAGAACCCAAGGACATTGCTCGGAGAATTTTTTCAAGGAACGGTTCATGAAAACGATTTAGAACTAGTTAGAACTTATTTTGCTAGTTCTGGAGATATTAATCCAACAAATTTTTTTAGATCTTACAACGGGAGTTGTTTAACGATTGAATCCCTTTCTCATAACAAAGGATATTGTTTTTTTCCTGAATTTCCGTTCGGCAATAATCACAAAGTAAGAATGGAAACATCCTTATCTATGCAGGAATATTTAGGGAGAAAGGTAGGAAGAGAATTCACGGACTATGATGGAAAGATATCCGGATTTTCCTGGAGGAAAAGTTAAATGACAAAAACAGAAAATTTCAAACGCCCAGACGGAAGAAAAGTTGACGAGACGCGAGAAATGAAAGCGAAAGTCGGAGTGATAAAAAATGCCGACGGAAGCGCGATGTTTTCCTTCGGAGACACGATTGCAATCGCGGCTGTTTACGGACCGAAAAAAATGCATCCGGCTCATTTGGTAAATTTGGAAAAAGGAACTTTAAGATATAATTACAACATGATTAGTTTTTCAGTTACAGAGAGAATAAGACCAGGACCGAGCAGAAGAAGCCAGGAAATCAGCAAGATTTCGCAATGGGCGTTGGAGCCGGTTGTAATGATTGACAAATTTCCGGGAACAGTCATTGACGTTCATGTAAGCATAATTCAGGCAAACGCGTCAACAAGATGTGCGGGAATAAATGCCGCGGCTTTGGCATTGGCGCATGCAGGAATTCCCATGAAAGATTTGGTTTCCAGCGTTTCAATAGGAAAACTTGACAAGCAACTCGTAGTTGATGTTTCAAAAGACGAAGAAGATTGGGAAGAGGGCGAAGGGGCAACAGACATTCCTATAACCATGACTCCGGATGGAATGATAACACATCTTCAGCTTGATGGGAAAATAACGGGAAAAGAATTAAAAGAGGCGATTGAACTTGCAAGAAAAGCGTGCAAGGAAATTTATGAAATTCAAAAAAAAGCGTTAAAAGAAAGTTTGGAGGAAAAAGAATAAAATGACAGAAAAAATCAGCGAAGAACAAAATCTTGAAAGAGAAATAAAATATGAAACCATTGTTATAAAAAAAGACGAGGCAGGTAAAATGGTAGTTGACGGAGTTCTTTATACAAAAGAGTATAGTTGTGGGGAGTTAGCCCATTCTTTAAGGGGGTTTATAATATAAAAATGGAAACGCCACACATCACCGCGGAGAGAATAAGAGAGTATCTTCAGCATGGAAAAAGATTTGACGGGAGGAAAGACGACGAGTTTAGAGAAATAACAATTGAAACCGGAATTTCAAACAAGGCGGAAGGAAGCGCGAAAGTCAAAATCGGAAACACTGAAGTAATTGTCGGCGTGAAAATGGACACGGCAGAACCTTATCCTGATTCTCCCAACAAGGGAAATCTTATGGTTACTGCGGAACTTATGCCTTTAAGTTCCCCGAGATTTGAACCCGGACCGCCGAGCATTGAATCAATAGAGCTTGCAAGAATAATTGACAGGATGATAAGGGAAAGCAAATTCATAGAACTGGAGAAATTGTGCATCAAAGAAGGAGAGAAAGTTTGGAACATTTACATAGACATTTATTCATTGAATGCCGACGGAAATCTTCTTGACGCCGCGGGAATCGGCGCAATCGTGGCTTTGAAAAACGCGAGAATTCCGAAGTACGACAAGAAAGAGGAAAAAGTAGTATTTGGGGAATGGACAAATGAAAAAATTCCGACGAAAAAAGAAGTTCCTTTGTCAATAACAATTCATAAAATCGGAGAGCATCTTATTGTTGACCCGACGCAGGAAGAGGAAGACATAAGCGAAACTCGCGTTACAATAGGAAGCCACGAAGGTGTTATTTATTCAATGCAAAAGGGCGACCATCTCGCATTAAGCGTTGAGGATTTTGAAAAGATTTTAAATCTCCTTGAAAAAATCTGGAAAAATCTTTATTCAAAAATCAGCAAAGATTTAAAATAAAATTTTGGGATACATCAATGGAAAAACAAAAAGAAGAATTCACGAGATATGAAACCGCGCGAATTTTGGGAGCAAGAGCATTGCAGATTGCGATGAACGCGCCGATTCTTATAAAATTAAGCAAGGAAGAGTTGGAAAAAATAAGATACGACGCTTTGAAAATCGCAGAAATTGAATTTGAGTCAGGAGTTCTGCCGATTTCAGTCAAAAGACCTTATCCGAAAAAGAAAGACGAGAAGTTAAAAAGAGTAAAGGAAAGAATTACAGACCAGAGAGTTGACGACAAGGAACGCGAAGAGGAAGAAGACATAATGAAAGAGGGCGAGATAATGGAACTCGCAAAGCCCGACGATGAAATGGAAGATGATTCCGGAAACGGAGAAGCCGGGGAAGAGTAA
>CAZAOW010000053.1:0-2947 GCA_964487075.1 Candidatus Woesearchaeota archaeon
CAGGCGGACAGCGCGCGTTGATTATGGGAAAAGAAGAAGTTGAAAAAATAAAAAGAGAATTCTCGTCGCTGAAATTGCATCCCGAATATCTTAAACATAAAGAAGTTATCACAAGCGAAGACGCCGCAAAAACTCGCGGATTTGAATTAAAGCAAGGAATAAAGGCGATTCTTTTTACAAATAATTCTGATTGGGTAATAACAAACATTCCCGCCGACAAAAAAGTTGATGAAAAGAAAGTCGCCGTTTTTTTAGGATGGTCAAAAAATAAAATTAGAATGGCAAAACCCGAGGAAGTATTGGAAAAAACCGACTGTCAAATCGGCGCGGTTCCGCCTTTCGGACATAAAGAAAAAATAAAAATTCTGGTTGACAAAGGAATTTACGGCAACGAAATCAGCACCTTTAATATCGGTTTAAGAACAGAATCTGTAAAAATCCCGACGAAAGAAATGAAAATAGTTTTCAATAAATTAAATGCAATTGAAGGCGATTTTGTTAAAAATAATTAATCTTCAACAAAATTTATAATCTCTCTTTCTTTAAAATATATCATGGTTGCGGGGCATGAAAAAGAGCTGATAATAAAAATTCTTAAGAAAGCGATTTCTGAACTCGGTGTTAAATTAAAAGATGAAGAAATCTCAAAGGTTATTGAAATCCCGCCGAACAACGAACTTGGGGATTTCGCGTTTCCGTGTTTTTCCTTGGCTTCCAAATTAAAAGAGGCGCCGCACGAAATTGCCTTGGAAATAAGAGAAAAAATATCTTTGATTCCAGAAGAATTTGAAGATGTGGAAGTCCTTGGCCCGTACATAAATTTTTTCCTCAACAAAAAAAATCTCGCGGAAAACGTTTTGTCTAAGATTTTATCGCAAAAAGAAAATTACGGCAAACCGGAAATCAAGGAAAAAAAGAAAATAATGGTTGAATTTTCCCAGCCAAACACCCACAAGGCGTTTCACGTCGGACACATTCGCGGGACTTCCCTCGGCGAAAGCATTTCCAGAATCCTTGAATTCTGCGGAAACAAAATCTTTCGCGCTAACTATTCAGGAGACACCGGGGCGCATGTTGCAAAATGGCTTTGGTGCTACACAAAATTTCATTCAAAAGAAAAGTTAAGGGACGACGAAAAATGGATTGCTTCAATATACGTTGATGCCGTGAAGAGATTGAAGGCAAACGAAAAACTGCAAGAACAAATTGATGCAATGAATTGGGCTCTTGAATCAAAGAAAAATAAAAAGCTGAACGCGTTGTGGAAAAAAACAAGAAAGCTTTCAATTGATTCCTGGAAAAACATTTACAAGGATTTGGATGTGAATTTTGATTTGGATTTTTATGAAAGCGAGATGGAAAAAAGGGCTAGAGAAATCTCCCATGAGTTAAGAGATAAAAAAATCGCGGTGAAAAGCGACGATGCAATAATTATGAATCTTAAAAAATTTAATCTCGGCGTTTGGATTCTTTTGAGGAAAGACGGCACGCCGCTGTATTCTGCAAAAGATTTGGCGCTTGCGGAATTAAAATTGAAAAAATACAAAGCGGACAAATATCTTGTTCTTGTTGCCGACGAACAGAGGTTGCATTTTGAGCAACTCTGCAAAACTTTGGACTTGATGAAACTCGCAAAAAGAGAAACTTACGATTTCCTTACATTCGGCTTAGTCAGATTGCCGACGGGAAAGATGTCGTCAAGAACAGGAGAAAACATTTTGTATTCCGACTTCATAAAAGAAATCTCGGACTTTGCAAAATCAGAGATAAAAAAGCGGGGTTTCAAGACTTCAAAGACGGAATTGGAAAAACGCGCTTTAAAAATTTCAATTGCTTCCATAAAATATTCCATGTTGAAACAGAGCCCAAGGAAAAATATAATTTTCAGCAAAGAGGAGGCGCTGAATTTTGAAGGCGATTCCGGCGCGTATTTGCTTTACAGTTATGCAAGAGGAAAATCAATTTTAAGAAAAGTAAAAAATCCGAAAAAAGCGTATTCGCTCGTGAATTTGGAAGAGCAGGAAAAAAATTTGATAAAAACCCTTTCCCAATTTCCTGAGATTGTTTCAAACGCGGAAAAAAATTTAAGCCCGGCGTTGATTGCAAATTATTCTTACAAACTTTCGCAAAATTTCAACGAATTTTATCATTCTTGTCCCGTGATAAATTCCGAAAAAGAATCTTTCAGAATTGATTTGGTGAAATCTTTTTTGATTGTCCTTGAAACTGCATTGAATTTGCTCGGAATCGGCGTCGTGGAAAAGATGTAAACTGAATTTTGAAACAAAACATATTTAAACATATATTATCTAACATATATTATAATTACGCCGTTTGGCGGGATGAAAGGAGGTGATTAAATGGTAAAAGGAAAACAATCAGGAAAGATTTTGAATCTAGTTGTCTGGTTAACAGGAGTAATCGTTTCATTATCAGTTGGATATGGAATGATTTCCGCAACATTATCGCTTCCCTGGTGGCTTGGCGGTGATTTGGTTGCTATGCTTGCCGGCTGGGTGGTTGTCGTAACAACACTTGTAAGTGCGGTTTTGGCAATATTAAATCAGTAAGGAAAATTTTTTATTTTTTATTTTTTTAAATATTAGATTAAATTGTTTGCATTCAAATTAAACAAAGGAGGTTAAATGGTAAAAAGAAAAAACATGGACGCTGTGGGACGATGGGCGTTTCTTGCGGGAGTTGTTCTCGCCGTGGTGCTTGGAATACTAGGTCCTGTAACGGGAACATGGGCAATGATTCTTGTTGTGATAGGACTTGCTGTGGGATTGCTTAATGTTGCAGACAAAGAAGTAATGCACTTTTTGATGTCAGGCGCTGTTTTGATACTTGCGAGCGCCCTTGGAGGAAATGTAATGTCCAGCTTGCCTTATGCAGGATCCATTCTTGACGCATTGCTTGCGATATTCGTTCCGGCTACGATAATAGT
>CAZAOW010000053.1:3047-4627 GCA_964487075.1 Candidatus Woesearchaeota archaeon
AAAAATTCTTCTCCAAGAATTCAATTATTTTTGCGGAATCGCCGATGAATTTTCCGTCAATGTTTATTACCGGAACAGTTGGAACGCCGCTTTTCGCAAAAAGCTCTTTTCTTTCAGGGTTCTCGCGGTCGCGAATCATATTAACTTTTTTATATTGCAATCCAAGTTCTTTTAATTTTTGTCTTACCCTTTCGCACCACGGGCATTCTTCAAATTGATATAGAGTTATTTGGGGCATCATAATATAGCACAATAAACATTATAAAAAGTTTTTGATTGGAGTTTTTATGTTCGGAGAAAGTTTTCTTTACAGAATTGAAGGATTTGAACCGCACGGAGAAGGAATGGGGAGATGGGGTTTCAATGTTAAACTTGACATTAATTTCGCCAGAAGGGCTTTTCAAAAAGAAATAAGTGAAGAAATTTATGAAAATCTGGGAAAAATTGGTGAAGAAATTATTAGAAATATTTTTCCGGCATATAATTTTATCCGTCCGCCGTATTTACATTTAAGAAACAATGACGGAAAACCCAATCCCATGAAAGGGAATCTCACTTTACTTGTCGGAAATTTAAATGTTCCAGGAGATGCTTGCGGATTGGATGTTGATTACAGGGATTTAGAAGATTTAACAAAAGAAGAGACATATGAAAAATATCTTACATATTCTCCGCACAACATGTATAACATGAAACAGGCATACGCTTTGTTGTCAATCTTTACAAGATGGGTTGACGCTGCTGATGCAATTTTTTCTTCCGAAGACGAAAAAAAATAATCACTTCACCGCTTTCATATCCTTCCAAGCCAGGTCAAAAAGTTGCTCCAAAGCAGATGCGAAAAATTCCGTGTTTATCCAAACTCCGGTGTCGTAATTCGGATGGAATTTTTCGTCGTCCAAAAGCATGAACATTACTTGATTGCTGTCAATAACTATGAATCTCGCTTTTATTTTTTCAAGATTTTTTACTTCGGCAACTTTTTTAAGTTCACGCGCAACTTTTATGTTATTGTTGTCAATCGGCGCGGCAATTCTTATTTTGACGCCGCGCTTTTTCGCTTTCTCAAAACTCATCATCAACGCTTCCATTTTTCTGTTGATGCCTTCTTTCGTGGTTACAATCGTAACCGAAGATTCGGCGTTTCGTATCATCATGTCCAAATGATTGTAAAGGTTTTGTCTTCCCCTCAAACTTCCCGATAAATCCGTCGGTTCAACAAATTTTATTCCCTGCGTAAATAAGCTGTTCAATTCTCCTATAACCTCGTCGCTTTTCAGCGTCTCAAGCCGCTTTGTTTTTTCCTGCGCGTCCTTCACGAGATTTTTCTTCACTCTTTCAACAACTTCTTCCGGTTTCAACGCAATGAACTTTATCGGCTTCCCCAATTTCATTATAATGAATCCTTTTTTTTCCAAACTCTCAAGAATATCATAGGTTCTGCTTCTCGGAACGTCGGAAATACTGCTCAATTCTCCCGCTGTACTTGTGCCACGAGAAAGAAGAGCAGTCCACACTTTCACCTCGTAAAGATTCAAATCAAATATTTTTCTCAGTCTGCTCAAAAATTCTTCTTTTAC
>CAZAOW010000054.1:0-4584 GCA_964487075.1 Candidatus Woesearchaeota archaeon
TTCCGAATCTTTTTTAACAAATAAAGTTCTTTTTCTATATTCCTTTATTGGCAATTTATCTTCGGAAAAACTGCCTATCCTCTAGATATGCGCCAGTGAACTATCGTAACTGTCTCCAGAATAAGTTATCCATTCTACGCCTTTTTTTGTGTCCGAATCATATAATACGTAATGAGAAGTTGTGGATTCTCCAGAATTCTGCATGTCATATAATTCCAAAACCATGAGGATAAATTTGCACGCAAGTTTATAATAATTTAGATTCTTGAAGCCAATATTTCAAGTTCATTTCTGACATCTTTCCGTTTTTGCTCCGCCATAACCGCGCTTTTGTATATCTCGTCAAATTTTTCAGGACTCATTGCAGAGACCTCTTTTTTACTGCAGCTTATTAACTGAACTGTTTTTCTGATCTTGGAAGGATCATTGCCGGCAAAAAATTCAAAAGGTTCTAGTCCTTTTTTGCGATACCAAACATAGCGGTTGCTTTCCTCATCAAGGAAAAATCCCTCTTTGAACAAATTATCCAAATTATAATAAGAATGCGTTATCATCTAAATTTTTCCGACCAAATCTAATTCTGGTTTCAGAGTTTTGCTTCCCGGTTTCCAGTTTGCAGGACAAACCTCTCCGCCATGCTCCCTTACAAATTGCGCCGCCTGAATTTTTCTGACAAGCTCGTCGGCGCTTCTCCCGATTGAATTGTCATGAATCTCAAAAGCCTTCAAAACTCCGTCGGGGTCTATTATGAAAGTTCCCCTTAAAGCAAGCCCCTCCTCTTTGATGTAAACGCCGAACATTTTGGAAATTTTTCCCGTCGGGTCGGCAACCATTGGAAATGCGACTTTTTTTATTGCAGGGGAATTATCATGCCACGCCTTGTGGACAAATTCCGTGTCGGTGGAAACCGAAAGAATTTCAACATTCATTGATTTTAATTTCTCATAATTGTGAGCCAATTCTTCCAATTCGGTGGGGCAAACGAAGGTAAAATCTGCAGGATAAAAAAAGACAACAACCCATTTGCCTTGATAATCGGAAAGTTTTATATTTTTTATTTTATTCTCATGGAGGGCTTTCGCCTCAAAATCCTGAACTTTCTGATTTATTTTCACGTGGAAATTTTCGTTTTTAATCATGTTTTTATTTTAAATTCCAATTTTAAATAGATTTTGGTGTTTGAATTTTATTGTTGTCTCTTTTTTTTGATAATGCTTTTCCATCAAAAAAACGAGGTCTTTTTTCTTATGCTTGGGGCCTAACATGAAATTTCTTGGATTTAATGTTTATAAGGTTTTCAAAAATCAATCGCAACTTCGCCCTTTTTGATTCTGCATTGGCAAGCCAAACGGTGCTTTTCATCCCTTTCCAAATCTTTTTCCGCCTGCGTCAATTCCGAGAGATTTTTCTCCCCCTTTACAACCTCAATCATGCAAGTTCCGCAAATTCCGTCTTCGCATCCGAACAAAACACCCATTTCCTCGACGGCGTTTTTTATCTTCTCGCCGTTTGGAACATCTTTTTCAATTTTTGTTTTTGCATGAATTATTTTAGCCATTTCATTTTATCGCACAATTACTTATAAATTTTATGTGATTATGACCCCGGGATTGCCCATTCCGGAGGTGTTTCTCGGCTCAACCTCATTGTTTAAAAAATACATAATTTCGTCTTTTCCGTAACCGCCATCGCTTCTAAGAAAAAATCCAACATCTAATCTTACGGCAGTCGGAATTGGCAGAATCTGCGATATATCTTCCCCATTTTTGGTTTTTCCAATATGATATTTTTTCAGAAAACCCGGAATAAAAAGCGAGTTCTCTCCGCCTTTGTTAACTCTTCCCATTATGAGAATTTGTTTGTCTCCATAATCTATCAAATTTTCACTGAAATAAGAGTATGCGGAGAATTCGTCTTCATTGTCCCCAAATTTAGGATGAATAAAATCAACCAAGGTGGACATATTATTCGTTATTTTTTCCGTTTATAAATTCGTATGCCGAATACGCCGCGGTGCACCCGTCGGCGACGCCCGTTATCAATTGCTTGAATGGTTTGTCCGTGACGTCGCCCGCCGCGAAAACACCATTTACATTTGTTTCAGAAGTTTTATGGTCAATTATTATTTCTCCTTTGTCGTCTGTTTTTACGCCGATTTTTTTCGCCAAATCGGAAAGAGCCACATGCCCTATTGCGACAAAAATTCCTTCAAGTTCAAGTTCTTTTTTTCCTTTATGCAGTTTGTCAAGAATAACCGATTCCATAAATTCTCCGCCTTTTATTTCGGTAACATTCGTGTTGTTTACAATTTCAATTTTCTTGTTCTTTTTTATTCTTTCCATATTTATTGGTTCCGGATGTATTTCATCTCCGCGATAAATTATGTAAACTTTTTTTGCGTGTTCTGCCAAAAGCAAGGAATCTTTGGCTGCGGAATCAGAGCCGCCAACAACTGCTATGATTTTATTTTTGAACAACGGACCGTCGCACAATGCGCAATAACTAACCCCTTTGTTTTCAAATTCGTCGCTTCCCGGAACATCAAGTTTTCTCCATTTGGTTCCAGTTGCAAAAAGAATCGTCTTTCCAAAATATTCTCTCTTGTTTGTTTTGACTGAAAAGCCGCCTTTTGTTTTTTTCACTTCCAGGGTTTTTTCATTTTTTATTTCAACCAAATCATAGCTTTTTGCATGCTCTTCAAGTTTTTTTGCAAGTTCTTGTCCTGTCAATCTTATGAATCCCGGATAATTTTCAACAACATTTGTCGTCGTTATAACTCCGCCAATCGGAAGCTCCGTTCCGTGGGTAAATCCTAAAACAAGAGTTTTCATTCCCAAACGCGCGGAATACATCGCCGCCGCCAATCCCGTTCCGCCGCCGCCGATTATTATGAAATCATATTTGTTCATTTTTTGATTATAAAATTAGGTCAATGAGTTTTATAAAATTTGTTAAGTTAAACGAAAACTTTATATCTACCATATTTTTAGGCAAAATATGACTTGTCAAATTTGTGAAGCAAAATCTGGATTTTTTCCATTATGTAAAGATTGTAATGAACTTAAAGTTCAAGGGAAAGTTACAAAATGTGAAGATTGTGGAATTTGGAAAGAGGGAAATAAACCCTTATGTCTTGAATGCTGGAAGATAAAAGATAAAGAAGAAAAAAAGAAATCTAAAGATTACAAACCTTCCAAAATTGAAGAAGAAGAAACAAATTTTCGTTCAAAATTTCCTGCAACTATTAGGACAGAAGATGGTCATGTAGTAAGGTCAAAATCAGAAAAGATAATAGATGATTGGTTGTACAATCATAAAATTGCACACGCTTATGAAAGGAAAGTTCCAATTGAAGAAGATGTGTTTTGTGATTTCTTTTTACCTTATGATAAGAAAGTATGGATTGAATTTTGGGGATTAGATGACGAAAGATACCTTGAAAGAAAAGAACTTAAAAAGAAATTTTATTCCCAAAATAACAAAATTTTAATTGAAATTTCAGAAAAGGATATAGAAAGACTAGATGATATTCTTCCGAAAAAGTTAATGCCATTTTTACCTAAAGATTTTAATTTTGATTAGATTTCTTTATTTCCCCTTCAACGCCATTTTAATTTTATCCTCGTCAAATCCCACAATTATTTTTCCATCAATGTCAATCACTGGAATTCCCTTCTGCTTTGATTTCTTCACCATTTCGTCTGCGTATTTCTTGAATTTTTCAACATCTTTGTCGACGAATGGAATTTTGTTTGCTTTGAAAAACTCGCGAATTTTCTTGCACCACGGACACCACGGGGTTGAATAAAGAATAACTTTTTTCATATTAATGATAATAAGACAGAACTCTTAAAGTTTTTGTCAGGCTCTTTCTTTGGCGCTCGGCCTCGCTTCTTTTACCCTTTCTTCCCTTAAAATTCTCTGAACATCGTCGCAAACCTTTTTTTCTTTGGAATATTTGACTGGCGCTTCAAAATTAATTCCGCTTCGCGGCGTTTCGTTTTCATAAATTACATTTTCAGTTACAAACGCAAACGGGTAAGGCTCAAATTCTTCAAGAAGTTTGTCAAATTTTTTTTCAGAAACCCATTTATCAAAAGTGAAATCAACAAGAGTTTCCTCATTTCCCTTTTTTATAATGTGATAGGAATATCCCAAAAATTTTCCATCGTCGTCGGTTCTTTCCAATATGACATGAGTTATGTAAATCGGAACGGGATGACATGAGCCGGCCCCAATTGCTCCCGCCTCTTTTACAATTTTTCCAAGATTTGGCTGTTTTGTTAAGAGATTTGCATGTAGGGAACCGGAAAAACAAAGAGCGGTTCCAAGCGCGAGATATTTCAGTTTTGAAAATTTCATAAAAATTTATTATTTTTTAGCTTATAAACTTTGATTAATGAGCATTTTGGCGCGTTTGTATTGTCATTCTTTCTTTTTTTGATGATGGGCAAGAGATATTAAAAATCAAACAACAATCGCAGATACGGACCTTTTGTTTCCATGCCCCTATCAATAGCTACTTTTCTGAGGCTTGTTTCATTCCTTAAATCATAGCCAAGCGCCAACCCAAAACCTTTCTTG
>CAZAOW010000055.1:0-4464 GCA_964487075.1 Candidatus Woesearchaeota archaeon
ATAACATACGCCTATCTGGAATGGTTGTTCAATAATTATTCTTTTAAAAACAATTTAATCATTTTAGACAAGGGAATTGACAGGAAATACGAAGAAACTTTTTCAATATTCAAAAAAAAGAGATATAAAATATTTGTGATAAGACTTCAAGTGTCAAGAAGAATTTCTGAGAAGAGAGTTGCAAAACATGGAAAACCCGACGAGAATTACATTAATAACATAGACAGATGGATTAAAGAATGGAAAAATTTTGGTAGAAAAGTAAAATCAAATATAATAATAAGAAATGAACAAAATCTTAATCTTAAACCGCTTTTTTCCAAACTTGATAAATTAATTAGATAATTTCTCAAAAATTTCTTCCAAAGAAATTTCCATTATTGAAACGGGCATTTTTATTTTCCAGTTTCTCAGGATTTTCGGATGCACTTCTCCGATATTTCCTATTTCTTTTCCGTCCAAAAATATTTTTGCAGTTCTTCCTTCAATGAGATGAGAAACGTTTTGGTTCGTTTCTTTTATTTCAAATTCCAAAGAAAGCATTTTTCCAAGATATTCCAAAACCTGTTTTATTTCCGTGAAATTTCCAGGAGAAATCGCAATTGCAAGATTTTCTTTTTCAATTATTTCTGTTTCTTTCTCAAAAATTTTCCCGGATTCAAATATTTTCTGCGGATATTCCGAATCTGAATTTTCAGAGAAAATCCTCAAGAGGTAATGAGTTAAATCTTTTCTCATTATATTGTATTCTGTTTTTGAACTTTCCAATTCCACAAAATTCTTTTCTGGCATTGACATTTTTTCAAATTGCGATTCCGTGTTCGTCAAATGAAAACTTGAAGTTTCCAAAAAACCGAGACCGGAAAGAATTTCTGCGATTTTTCTTTTGACTATTTCCTTTTTGTTTTCATCCCCTATGGTAGAAATCTCCGGAATTTCCGGAACAAAATTTTCATAGCCGTAGGCAATTGCTATGTCCTCTATCAAATCCATTTCGTGGAGAACGTCAATTCTCCAGCTTGGAATTCCGACACTTCCTTTGTTGTATTCGTATCCTGAACGTTCAAGAAAGTTTTTTATCTGTTTTTCGTTCAAATTTAAACCGAGGTTTTTGTTCGTATTCCAGACGGAAATTTTCATTTCTTCCGGTTTCAAGTTCGGGGTAATCTCTTTTTTGCTTCCGTATTTAAGATCCATTTGATATATTTTCCCTCCCATGTCGGCAAAAATCGTTACAAGAATATTAAGAGTTTTTTTCAAAATCTCAAAATCAAAACCAGAACACTCAACGAATATGTCTTTTGTCTTTTCTTGAATTCTGCCGGTAAGATGTGAATTTATAATTGGCGGCATGCTCAAAACTCTTTCTTCCGCATCAACAAAAACAGGAAACTTTTCTTTCCCCGCAAGCAAACTTGCGTATTCTTTTCCAGTGGGATGTTTCTGCAAAATTTCCAAACCGGACATTTCTCTATCTCCTTCAAGAGGCACAAATTTTATTTTATCTGGCTCCAATGCCTTGAAAGTTATCGGCAATTTTATTTTGTCAAGCGGATAAACTCCTATTGCAACTTTTTTTCTTTTTCTTCCGAGAGTTGTGTGCAATTTTTCCTGCAAATCAATGATTTCTTTTATTTTCTCGTCGTTTAATTGTAATCCGCGGATTATCGCGCACGCAGTATAAGGACGGATATTTTTGACAGAATCGTCTATTATAACCTGAAAATCTTTCTCGGGAGAATTTATTTTGTATTTTATCATCCCTGTTTTTTTTCCTAAAAATCCCAAGAAAGCCCGTTTGAATCCGTGATACGAAAGTATATCCGGGCGATTTGGAAAAACTTCTATCTGAATTTCTTTTTCGTCAAAACCTTCTAGAGGGGTTCCAAAAAGAGCAATCTTGTTTTGCATTTTTTCGTCTAATTTCCCTATTTCTTTTTCAAAAGTTTTTCTGTTTATGTTTACGACGGCCATTTTATTTTTTCATTTTTAATTTTTTAATTAACTTATCCGATTCTTTGTGCCAGTCGCCAATAGTTTTAACTCCGCAATCCCAAGAATCCAATCCTTTTTTAACAATATGATTCTCTCTGTAAAAATTACTTCTATAAGGCAGAAGATTTAACTGAAAGAATGTTGGGTCAATCATAATCCACTTTCTATCGATATAAACTTCCGCCACACAATGTCCCCCTTTATTCGGTTGTTCTTTATCTATGCCAAAAACATATTTAGTGGGAAAACCGAGCGCCCTCAGAAAAGTAACTGAAAGCAAAGTTGTGTCATGGCATCCAGTTTCATTTTTCTCATTAATTAATTCTTCAGCAGTTCTTGAAGCAAAAATTTTGTCTACCATTTTTTTATCATCTTCCGAAGAAACATTTTTATCTATCCAATTTAACATCTGAAAAATCTTTTCCAAATTATCACCCTTAAATTTTTTAGCAATTTCTTTTATTCTTGGAGTAATTTTTGATTGTTCTCCTTCCTTTAACCAATATGAAATATTTTTTTCCATTTTACTTCACCCACCATTTCATTTTTCTCAGTTGCGTGATGTTGTTTTTGTACATCTCTCTCAAATCCTTTATTTTGTAATAATCAGTAATAATCCTGTCAAATCCTTGTCCCCACGCAAGAACAGGAATGTTTTCTCCAAGAAGCGGAATTGTAATCTCGGGACGGAACATTCCGGCACCGCCGAGTTCAATCCATTCCTTCCTTCCTTCATCAAAGACATCAATTTCAACACTCGGCTCGGTGTATGAAAAATAGCTCGGTCTGAATCTTATTTTTTCAAAACCCATTTTTTTGTAGAATTGTTTCAAATATCCAAGAAGATGCCTGAAGTTCGCGTTTTTGTCAACGACAATTCCCTCTGATTGATAAAATTCAAATCCGTGTTTCCAGTCAATAGTCTCGTTTCTGAAAACTTTTCCGACGGCGAAAAATTTCCCTTTTTTTTCTTTCGCTTGGGAGAGTTCGTAAAGTTTCATCGCGGAGAGCGAAGTCGTATGCGTTCTCAAAATTGTTCTCTTCGCGTCTTTTTCATTCCATTGATATCCCCATCCTTTGCTTTTATCCAATCCTTTCCCGACGCCGGTTTCATGGCTTTCCTTGACTTTTGCAACAAGTTTTTTATCGGGCAATTCGCTTCCTTCATCGTTGGAGATAAAAAAAGTGTCCTGCATTTCTCTTGCAGGATGGTCTTGCGGTGTGAACAAGGAATCAAAAACCCAGAAAGAGCTGTCAACCATGTTCCCCGACATTTCTCTGAAACCCATTTCAGCCCAAATTTTTCTTGCGTAATCTGTTGCCTGATTGACGAAATGCCTCTTCCCTCCGAAAATCTCCGGACTTCTGGAGTTTAAATCGTATCTTCTGAATTTTTTTCCTTTCCATGAAGAATCTTTTTTCAACAACTCGGGAGTTATTTGCTCAATCAAATTTCCGGCTTTTATTTTTAACTCCAAAATTTCTTTTCCCACCGCGGTGATTTCTATTTCTGTTTTTTTCTCTTCCTTCGTTTGAACAAGCCCTTTTCTGGAATACAATAAGTTGAATGTTTCCTTTTTTTCTTTCGGAAGAGAATCATAATCCAACGGCAAAGATTCCAAAAGGATTTCTTCCGGGAGTTTTTTTGAAATTTCTTGATTGTTTACGCCGAGGATGATTCTCCCATTTTTTAGTTCAATCATTTCTTTTCTTTTCAAAACTCCTATTGCTGCCTTGAATTCCTCGTCGCTCAAACCCGCAAGTTTTCCCGCTTCTTGAAAAACAAGAATTCTTTTCTCTCTCAGAACATTAAGCAATCTTCTTTCCGGAAGCCCTTTTTTTTTGTAAAAAATCCCGTTTATTCCGAGCTCCGCGATTTTTTTCTTCGTATGAATCAGCTTCACGATGTTTTTGTTTTCAAGAAATTCCAGCGCCCTCAAAACAGAAGTTTTGTCAAGCCGAGAATTAAGGCATATGTTGTTTACCTCTTCTCTGAGATACGGCAGAATTTTGATTTCGTTCGGGCTCAATGATTCAATGATTTTTTGTTTGTCCATTCAAAACACAATAAAAAGAGATTAAAAAATCTTGCCTTAGAGTTCTTTCGTCATCCAAGTCGGCATTCCTAGGACCAAGCCGAATGATTTTAAGTCATAAACATTTTTTTCCCCGAAATCAAGGAAGACCATTTTCAATTTGTTTTTGTTGCAAATTTTTATGTTCTGCGAAATCCGAGCCAAAATTTCAGCTTTTTTTGTTCCGCGAGCGCTGATTATTTCCCGCAAATTTATTCCGATAAGAATGTTTTTCTTCTTGGCGATTTTCGCCATCACATGGTCAAGCCCCGATTCTCTTTGCTTCTGCCTGTCTTTTTTGTAAAAAAGAATCGGCATGTAAATTTGCACGTCTTCTTTTTCAAGAATTTTTCTGGCGAGTTCATCGTCGTCGCTGGAAAAAACAAGCTTTTTG
>CAZAOW010000056.1:0-4447 GCA_964487075.1 Candidatus Woesearchaeota archaeon
CGGAGATGGGGCGGCATGTTCAATCACTCCGACAGATGACGGGAGAATAGGATGCATACTTGAAGATTTTAAAGTGGACAAACAAGAAGATTATTATGTTTGCATTGAATTCCCGGGAACAGAACTAAGCGAATACAAAATTAATTCAGAATCAGGAGGAGAAATCTGCGGATATTCCGGAGAAATAATCAACAAAAAAGATTTTGAGATTTTTGCAAAACCTGCGAAATTTGCCGCTGTAGAGGAAGTTGATTTAAATGATGAAACCGCTTTGGGATCAACCGGAAGCGGCTACATTGAAGAAAAAATTCAAGAATATATTGATGGAAATTATAAAGACGTGAACGGGAACGATTGCAGCAGCGAATGCATTGTTCCAATAAAAATCACATCCGGAAAAAATCAACAGCAAGAGATAATTGTGTCGGAATTGAATCTGAAGTACTATCTTGACAGCACTCCTTCCACCACAAATCCTAGAGATATTTACGACATCTCAGAAACCCCGGGGAAAATTTCAAGCGATTTCATACAGATTTTTTTAGATGACGTGGGTTTCTCGTTGGCGGAAAAAACAGGGGAACAGCAAATTTCAGTTTCAATCGGAGGGAAAGAAATTTTCTCCGAGAAAATTCGGGTTGACAAAGTGCCGCAAGTTGTTTCAATAAATCCGTACATAACTTTTGCAGGCGGCTTGACAAAATTCACGGCGAAGCTTGACACAAATTCCACCAGTTCAATAAAAAGCTACGAATGGGATTTCGGCGACGGTTCTGAAATTGAAGAAACAGAGACAAACAGCATAACGCATACTTTTGAGGAAATCGGCGAATATATTTTATTAATCACGTGGACTGACAAATCAGGATATGTTTCAAGCAAAGAATTCAACGTTGAAGCTGCGACGCCAAAAGAAGCTGTAAACAGATTAATTCAAGATTACCTTAGCAATATTAACAGCATAAAAACCAAAATATCCGCACTCTCGTCATTTGAACAGGATTCCTTGAATTCAATTTTAATTTTTGATGAAGCCGATGAGATACTCGGAGACTTGCAGCAGAGATATCTGACTGCGGTTTCCGACGACGATTATATCTCAATGATGGCGGATTTAACAAGTCTTTCAATTCCCGCTTCAGTTGACATTACAAAAAGCGTTGAGTCGCTTCCGTTTTATCCAACCGAAGAAGGCATTGATTTGGATATCTTGAAGGAAATAGGAGGAGGAGATTACGGCGACGATGAAGATGGATATAAAAACGCAGTGATATCGTGGAACGCAAAAAATTCAAAAGCAAAAATCAGTTCAAAAGAATTCACTGAAAATTTCAAAGAAGGTTCTCAGGAACTTCTCAACACATTTGAGATAAACATTGGAAACAATCCGGAATTAAGCGGAGCTTATTTTATTATTCCAAATTTTGAGGGACTTAGTTTTGACAAGAATTATCTGGAACAGGAAACCGATGAGGAAGATTATATTTATTTCCAGTTAAGCGGCAACGAGAATATAAAATTCACGACTACAGAAGATGTGGATTTTTTAGAGCTGAACGCGTTTATTTCGCCGCCGTTGTCGCGGCTTTCAATTGTCAAAAAAACAAACATTGAGAGCATAAAAGAAATTCCGAGACAAACTCTTATCGCTCTTGTTGTTTTGCTCGCGGGATTTATAGGAATTATAATTTACATCGTATTGCACCAATGGTACAAAAGAAAATATGAAAATTATTTGTTCAGGAACAGAAATGATTTGTACAACATTGTGTCATATGTTCATAATATGAAAAGGCAAGGGATAGACGACAAAAAAGTTTCGGCCGGTTTGAAAAAAGCCGGGTGGAATTCAGAGCAGGTTACTTACATAATGAGAAAATATTACGGGAAAAGAACAGGAATGTTTGAATTGCCGATAGGAAAAATCTTCGGGACTTCCAGAAAAACGCAGGAAAGCGATGTTCCACCACGAAAAATTTAATAAAGGGTTTTGCATGATTTAAGACAGCAATAAAATGAAAAATTTTCAAGTTTCCTTCACAGGAGTTTGGTAAAATGGCGATAAAAATAATCAGAAATTTTTTCACAAGAATTTTTTCAAACATTTTCAAGAGCAAAAGAGAAATTAAACTCGGATTTTACGGACCGCCGAACGCTGGAAAGACAAGTTTGGCCAACAGAATCTGCAAAGATTTCACTGGAGAGGAATTGGGAACCGTGAGCAAGATTCCCCACGAAACGAGAAGCGTGCAGTTCAAGGAAAAAGTGGAAATAGAATACAACGGGAAAAAACTCACTTTTAAAATGATTGACACGCCGGGAATCGCCACGAAAATAGATTACGAGGATTTTTTAAAATACAAAATGAAGAAAGGCGACTCAAAAAAACGCGCGAAGGAAGCGACGCAGGGAGTAATTGAATCAATCAAATGGCTTGACGACATGGACATGGTCGTTGTTGTTTTGGACGCCGGCGAAAACCCTTATAATCAAGTGAATATTACCATCATAGGAAATCTCGCGGCGAGAAAAATTCCCGTGCTCATAGTTGCAAACAAAATTGACTTGAGAAAAGCAGACATGAAAAGAATAGAAGCCGCTTTTCCCGAGTATGAAGTTGTTGGCATAAGCGCGAAGTTCGGAAAAAACCTTGAAGAGTTTTACGAGTCAATATTCCGGCTTGCAAAAAAAGTTTAGGGTGAAAGAATAAAATTCGGGAGAATTTCATTATGAAAAAGACAAGAGGAGGAATGTTTAACATCTTTCATTAAAATGAAGAAAACAGGGAAAATAAAAGGGTTCACGATAAATTTTATTCCTTATTCGGAAATACGGGGATTGGACAGCACGAAGAGGATAAAGAAAATACTTGACATCATCCTCGGAAACAGCATAATAATTCTTCAGGGGAGATTGGAGCCCGAAGAGGAAACAAGGTTGATTGGAGACACGATGGCGATGGTGAACCACGTCAAGAATTTCAAGGGCGTTGAGCTTGCAGTCATAAGCGGCGGCGAGGGAGAAAGATTCGCGGGAAAAATGAGAAAGGGGATTTTAAATTTTATCTCCGGCGCGGACTTGGGGGCGATAACGATAATCGGTCCTGCGACAATTGTCAAGGAAATAAAAAGAAATCCGAAGAAGATAGAGTTACTGCTTAATAGATAGTTTATAGCATAAATATTTATTAATCTCTAAAAATTGAATTTTCTATGTCTAACAAATCACATAGGAAGGCAGCTTATTCATTTTATATGGAACAAGAGAAATGTTGGGAAGACGGGATTCTCACACCTTCCTTAATTTTGACGCTATCTGAGATTGCTACAGCGCGAACGGACATTTCTAAAGTATTAGAAGGATTCTGTTCATATGAAGATATTCTCGCAGAAAGGCAGACTAGGCGCAGTTAAATTGAATTGCTGTTGAATAGATAGTTCATAGCATAAATATTTATTAAGTTGTCGTGAATTATATTTTATGCGGATTGGAAGAAGAGGTTTCTTGAAAGTCGTTCCGGGGTTGGTTGCGACTTTAATCGGCAGTGATGTTTTCGCCGGCGAAAGAAATTCAGTAGTTGAACCAGAAAAATTTTCTTTATTTAGCAGTCCTTCCATTGAAAAGGGAAGAGTTGTAGCACAAGATTATTTCATACATTACGGAAATCCGCCGATATTTTCTCAGAATAGTACAATAATTTATACTAATTTCAAGCACCCAATCCCCGAAGTTTCAAGAGAGAGATTAAATTGTCCTGATGATAGATGGGAAGAAACAGATCTGATTTTATCAAGATACCACAAAGATTTTCCTGAGAGGTGCATTGATATGAAAAATGCTCCTTTTCTTATTCATTTTGTAAGAGAGGTTCTTGAAGATGACCCTGATTTAATCAGTATTTTTTATTTCAGTCCAGAACATGGATATTCCGAATCCGGCAAATTGATATTTCATCCTAAATATATCCACGATTATGGTTTTCACATGGATAGACTTCTAAAATTACGGAATCCTATGAAGAAAGTGCGCAGTTAAATAGTTGCGCTTCTCTTTTTGCATCTCATGTTAATTTCAAATCTGTCGTTATAAATAACTTTAAATTCTCCATCGTATTGTTTTATCTTTCCCGTTAAAAGTTCAGCGTCAAAACCAGATTCCATTCTTCTAATTTCGTTATTTAAATCAAACTTATATGGAGTAACTGATTCTATCTGACATGAATATCTTACTCCATAGACTTTCCTCCCAAAGGTGTTTTCAAGCGGAGTCTCATTTTTGTATATAGAAATACTTGAAAAAATGGCGGCAGTTACTAGAACTCCCAAGGCGAACGATCCTACCAAAGATTTTCCCATTTCTCTCTTTACAAAAAGTCCTATTTAAACATTATCATGAGAAATTTTTGTATAATTTAATAATCTAATTTATCAGCTTAATAAAAAATAGT